>CANRII010000006.1 GCA_947630685.1 uncultured Ruminiclostridium sp.
GTATCAACGCCTCGTTGCTGAGCACCAGCACGTCCAGCGGGTCGCCGTCGTCCGCAAGCGTCTTGGGGATAAAGCCGTAATTTGCGGGATAATGGGTAGAGGTATAAAGTATCCTGTCCAGGATAAGCATACCTGTCTTTTTATCCAGCTCATATTTTAATTTACTGCCCTTTGATATCTCTATGACAGCAAGGAAATCGTCCGGTGTGACTCTGTCGTTGTCTACATCATGCCATACATTATTCATATTCGATCCTCTTTCGGTCGGCTTTCCGACTGTTTCTTTTCTTAATTATACAATATGCTTTTATAAAATTCAAGAGATAATATAAAATTTTTAGCTGTTTTCAGCAAAATCCTCCGTCCACGCCGAGCACCTGCCCCGTAATATAGGGAGAAACCGCTAAAAATTTCACGCTGTCCGCTATTTCCTGCGGCGTGCCTAACCTGCCGAGCGGTATTTCCCGCTTAAGCTCGTCAAGGTCGTCGGCGGTAAGAGCGTTTACCGTCATGGGACTGTCCACCGCGCCGGGCGCAACGCAGTTTACGGTTATCCCGGAGGGGGCAAGCTCCTTTGCAAGCGCCTTTGTAAAGCCGATAACTCCCGCCTTTGCGGTGGAATAATGCACCTCGCAGGACGCGCCGTACACTCCCCACACGGATGAGATATTTACGATACTGCCCGCCTTTCGGTGAAGCATATACCTGACCGCCTCCTGCGTGACATTGAACATGCCGGTAAGATTTACATTCAGCATATCCCGCCAGTCATCTTCGGTTATATCGGTAAACAGCTTTATCTGCGCTATCCCCGCGTTATTTATAAGTATATCTATCCTGCCGTACAGGTCGTATATCTCCTTTACGACCTGCGCCGCCTGCCGCTTTGAGGTAATATCGGCCTTAAAGCAGCGGCATCCGTATGTTTTTTCAAGCTCCGCCGCCTTTTCGTCGGAGCTTTTATAGATAACCGCAGTATCGTGATACTTTGAGAATACGCTTACTAACGCGCTGCCTATAGCACCGGTCCCGCCGGTAATGATAACCGCCATATCTGTCCTTTCTGCCGAAGCGGGAACATTATTTGCCCGTTATCTTAAGGCTGTCTGCGGCCGCGTCTATCTTTATAGAGGATATAACGCCGTCATTATCTACTATAATGTCCGCTACCTTATCCTCTACCTCCTTGCGGATTATCCTGCGCACGTCTCTGCCGCCGTATTTCCCGCCGTAAGCCTTTTTGCCGATATACTTATAAGCCTTATCGGTGACTTCCAGCGTGATATTTTTCTCCTCGAGCGGCGTTTTCATCTCGTCTATCATCAGACGGGCGATACCGCAGTAGGACTCTTCGTCAAGCGGCTTGAACACCACTATCTCGTCTATTCTGCTGAGAAATTCCGGCCTGAGGAAATCTTTTAATGCGTTCATCGCCTTTTCGCGGGAAATGTCCTCCTCGGTCTTTGCGAAACCGAGGCTGGCGGTTTTAAGTGAAGAACCGGCGTTTGAAGTCATGGCGATAATGGTATGCTCAAAGCTTACCGTCCTGCCGTGCGCGTCGTTCACCTTGCCCTCGTCCAATATCTGAAGCAGTATATTCAGCACATCGGGATGCGCCTTTTCTATCTCGTCAAAAAGTATCACCGAATAAGGCTTTCTGCGTACCTTTTCGGTAAGCTGTCCCGCCTCGTCATAGCCGACATATCCCGGAGGAGAGCCTATTATACGAGATACGCTGTGCTTTTCCATAAACTCCGACATATCAAGTCTGATAAGCGGGTCTACCGTATCGAAAAGCTCTGCCGCGAGCACCTTTACAAGCTCTGTCTTGCCTACGCCGGTAGGTCCGACGAATATGAACGACGCCGGTCTTTTGCGAGCCGAAAGCTGTACTCTGGTGCGCTTTATCGCGGCGGCTACCAAAGAGCATGCCTCGTCCTGACCGACTATCTTGCTTTTCAATACCTCTTCCAGCTTGGCTATCTTGATATATTCGGTCTCCATTATCTTGCTTGCGGGTATCCCCGTCCAAAGCTCGATGACCTTGCAGACGTCCTGAACGGTAACGTTTATCTCGTCCAGCTTAGGCTCAAGCTCCTTTATCACCGCTTGATTTTTAGCGATCCTGGTCTTTACCTCGGCTATCCGCTGATAATTTACGTTTTCGGTGTCGGAGGAAAGCTCGTTCTCCTCCTGCTCCAGCTTTTTATTTTCCTTTACCAGCTTTTCGTAGCGGGTAAGCTCGTCGCTGTTTATGCTTGCGCAGGCGGCGGACTCGTCCAGCAGGTCTATCGCCTTATCCGGCAGAAAACGGTCGGTGATGTATCTCTCGCTCAGCACCGCGCAGCTTTTTAGCACCTCTTCGCTGATGTGTATTTGGTGATGCTCCTCATAGTAGGATTTGATACCGCGCAGCAGCTCTATAGTTTCGTCTATTGTAGGCTCGTTTATAGTCACCGGCTGAAAACGGCGTTCCAGAGCGGCGTCCTTTTCGATATACTTTCTGTACTCGTCGAAGGTGGTCGCGCCTATCACCTGCATTTCCCCGCGGGAAAGCGCCGGCTTGAAAATGTTTGCGGCGTTCATAGTACCCTCGGAATCGCCGGTGCCGACAAGATTATGCACCTCGTCGATAAAAAGTATGATGTTTCCGGCAGTCTTTATCTCCTCGATAAGCGACTTTGCGCGGCTCTCAAACTGACCGCGGAACTGCGTCCCCGCTACCAATGCGGTAAGATCCAGCAGATAAAGCTCCTTATCCTGTAACCTGAACGGTACGTCTCCGCTGACTATCTTCTGAGCGATACCCTCCGCTATAGCGGTCTTGCCTACGCCGGGCTCGCCTATAATACAGGGATTATTTTTAGTGCGGCGGGAAAGTATCTGAGTGACGCGGTATATCTCCTTATCCCTGCCGATTATCCTGTCCAGCTCGCCGCGCCTTGCCTTGTCAGTAAGGTTGGTGCAGTAGGTATCAA
The DNA here is from genome assembly GCA_947630685.1 of uncultured Ruminiclostridium sp. Classification (GTDB taxonomy): domain Bacteria; phylum Bacillota; class Clostridia; order Oscillospirales; family Ruminococcaceae; genus Ruminiclostridium_E. The sequence continues at coordinate 2,979 of CANRII010000006.1, forward strand.
GAAAGCGGCGTTTTTTCTCCTCTTTCCTCTTATTGCGCTTTTTCTCCTCCTTGACAGGCTGACCGTCGCCGCCTGATATGGCGTTGTTTTCGTTTCCGGCGGAGCCGAACAGGCGTTGAAACAGCGGAGGCATAGTGCTTGCGCCGCCGGGAATGAATTTGTCGTCGTCTTCGTCAATGTCATCGTCCTCGGCCTCTTCGTCGCCGAACATCATTTTATAGCTCTCTTCTAAATCTTCATCGCTTATACCCATCTGTTTAAGGTACTCGTTCACCTGCGGCACGCCGAGCTCCTTTGCGCAGATAAGGCAAAGCCCCTCGTCGCGCTTTTCGTTCCCCTGCATGGTCGAAATGAATACCACAGCGGTTCTTTTTTTGCATCTTGAACAAAGCATATCTTACATAAATACTCCAGTATAGAAGTATATCTCCTTTCCGTGGGAATTTTGCCTTTTTATCTAATATGCCGGACAGCGGCAGAATGTGTTTACGACAGGAAATCCAAGAACCGGAAATTATATATCCAGCCGAATGCGTATGAGTCGTCTATCGTCATATCGTTTAAGAACACCATCGAATTATCCGTCAGTATAGTAACGATATGAAGAATTATAACAATAATAAATATAATCAGCACGCCGTTGATTATTCCCAGCACTCCGCCTAAGAACGCATTGAAGCGCCCTATCAGCGGCAGCTTGTTGACAACGGAGGTAGCCGTTATCACAAGATTGAGCACTAACAATATTATAACAAATAAAATCATAAAAATCAACGTTCTCAGCGGTATAAGTATCACGGGCTTCACCAGATTGTCAAGTATCGCCTTGCCGGGATTGCCGTTTGCGTTGCGCACGCTGATTATCACGTCGCGTATCACATTATTATCCGCCTGAGCAAGAGTTTCGGCGTTGATATTCAGTATCGGCACCGCCTCGCCTACCTTATCCGCCACATCGGCAACTGCGTCGAATACGTCGGAATCCAATATCTTGCTTGTCAAAACCTCCGCCAGCAGAAGATCTCCGATGTTGTTTTGTCTTAAGTCGCTCTCATAAATTTGCACCGTGCCTATATCAAGGTCGGATATATTTATATTTTCCGATTTATCGTAGCCGAACACGGAAAGATCCACGCCGGAAAGTCCGGTGCGGCTCATATCGACGTCCTTTAAGCTGATGGTTATCTTGCCCGCTCCGTCCGGGGTAATATCCAGTTGATCCAGCGTTTTCCCTCCGACAGTTACTTTATCCATATTTATCTTGCCGAGCTGGGTCACTATATTATCGCCGAGCGTATCGTTCACCGTGTCGGTTATAGCGGTCTCCAGCTTTTCTTCAACAAATGATTCATACAGCTTTTCGGAGGCGATGTCGCTTACAAACAGCGATATCAAAAACGCTGCAACAAACGCCGCTAAGCTCAGCACCATGCGGATAAATCCTCGCTTTACCCCTAAAAACATCATGCCGATAAGTACGGCGACCAATATCACGTCATAAAACCAGAAAAATTCCGTTCCCATATCCTACTTCCTTTCTTTTACAGATTAGCCTTTTCTATCGTGTCATAGCCAAGCATAAGATACATCGAACCCGCTCGTACAAAAGCGGAAAAATCATGCTCAAGTCTTGCTTTGCTTATTTCGGTAAAATCCTGTTTTACCCTCGCTATATCCCGTCCGCTCAGGATACACATTTCGCTGTCGTACAGCTTTATATCGGATATCGTATCATATCCGTCCTTTTTAGAGACCTCGGCGCAGGTATTATCCAGCACCATTACGGTCTTTCCGTTTCCGGCGTAATAGTCGAGCACATATACCCCGCCGCTTTCGCCGATATCAAAATCGCTCAGCTCGCCTTCAAAGCTGTATCTGCCCGATTCCTCGCCGGTATCGGCATTCAGACTGTATACGGCGTTGTCCTCCACCGCGGTCACAGTATTGCCGCTTACCTTGAGGGCATACGGCAGGCTGTCGCTTATACTGTACTTCCAAAGCTCTTTTTCCTCGGAGGAAATGTCGTACTTGCACACCTCGGTGACGATATCCCCGTTATTTGATCTTACCAGAGTGAGGAACAGATATTTCCCGTCGTCGGAAAAATCCGCCTGCATAACGTTTTCATCTATGAATTTACGGGTATAAAGCCATTTTCCCGTGCCGTCGTAGACATACACGACGTTTGAGTATCTCCCTCCCGAGGTAACTATCGCCGACTTGTCGCCCGCTCCTATAAAAGCCGATACGATAGTTTCGTCGTTTACGGACTGTTTGAACATCTCCGCGCCGGAGGAATACAGCGCGAAATCATGTCCGCCGCGGTCGTAGATGAGCGCGCGCTTTTCGGTGGATACCGCCGCCGGATTAACGTAGCCGTGCTGGACGGCCTGTTCCTGTCCTCCGGCGGAATTGTATGTATAAAAATACGTATCGGTCACAAGCGCAAAATCGTTTCCGACGGAAAGCAAGGTGTATTCCGAGCTGCCGGGCAGCTTTACCGGAAAGCCTCCGCCCTGCGCCGTCTGACCGGTAAGTCCCGACGCTATGCCTTTCAGCGGCTTTGCTATCTCGTCGCGGAATATATATATCACAACGCCGATGGCGATGATAACTGCAAGAATAATAATATTTCTCAATATTTTAAGACGTTTTTTCTTTTTTCTAAAAGCCGTCATGTCGTTCAGACTGTTGTCTGCGGCAGGCATATCCGGTACTTTCATGCTACCCCTTCTTTCAATAATATACTTTGTTCAGATAAAGTCCGCAGGCCGGTGCGGTCTTTCCCGCGCGCTCCCTGTCTTTAAGCCTTAGCGCGGCGTCTATATCCTCAGCAGCGCGCTTCCCCTCGCTTATATATATCAGCGTTCCGGCGATTATCCGCACCATATTGTGCAAAAAGCCGTCGCCGCTTACATAGATGTCGGTAAATTTACCGTTTCTTACCACTTTTGCCTCGGTAATCGTCCTGACGGTGGTTTTTACAAGCGCTAATGATTCCGCCTTGCAAAACGCGGCGAAATCATGCGTTCCTATGATATGAGCGGCAGCCTCGTTCATTAAAGGCACGTTAAGCTCATACGGATAATGCAGCGCCATATCCCGTAAAAACACGTCGCGCACTTCCGAGGTGTATATCCTGTAAAGATACTGCTTACCCTTACAGGAGTATCTGGCGTGAAAGTCCGGCTCTGCCTCGCGGCAGCTGAGTATCGCTATATCCTCCGGCAGCAGCGCGTTCATTCCGCGAAGAAAGCCGTCGCAGGGTATGCCGCTGTCCGTTTTCATATTGAAAACAAATTCATTAGCATGGACTCCCGCGTCGGTGCGCGAGCAGCCGGTTATGCCTATCTCGCTTTTAAGCAGCTTTTTTATCGCGTCCTCGACGGTCTGCTGTACGGTGATCCCGTTATCCTGCCGCTGAAAGCCGTGATAAGCAGCGCCGTTATATGACATTGTCACCGCAAAATTACGCATCGGTTCTCCTTTCACGGCACCATATACGGTATGCCGAGATAAGGTATATATATATTCAGCAGGATAAGCTCCGCGAAAAACAACGCCATTACGGCAAGCGCGATATAATCCTTTAAGCCGGAGTGGAGCTGTTTCATTCTTGTCCTGCCCTCTCCTCCGCGGTAGCAGCGGCACTCCATCGCGAGCGCAAGCTCGTTAGCCCTTTTGAACGCGGAAACGAACAGCGGTATCATCACCGGTATCAGCGCCTTTGCCTTTTTCATAAGCCCGCCGGTATCGAGATTAGCGCCGCGCGCTTTCTGCGCCGACATTATTTTGTCCGTTTCTTCTATCAGAGTAGGTATAAACCTTAACGCAATAGTCATCATCATAGCCAGCTCATGCACCGGAAAATGCAGCTTTTTAAGCGGAGATAAAAGCCGCTCGATAGCGTCGGTCAGCTCTATCGGCGAAGTGGTATAGGTTAATAGCGACATACCGATTATAAGGAACATTATCCTTACCGCCATGAATATAGAGGTGGTTATTCCCTCCGGGTATATCATTATCACCCCGCCGATATTAAGCAGCGGCTCTCCGCTTCCCCTGATAAAAAACAGGTTAAGTATACAGGTTATCGCGATAAGCGGCATTATCGGGCGCAGGCTTTTAAGTACAAGTCTTAATCCTACGCCGGACATGATATACAGCAATATCATAAACAGACCGACAGCGACAAGCCCCAGATAATTTGAGGCGGTGAACAGCATAACTACATACGCTATGTCCATTATTATCTTAAAACGGCTGTCCAGCCTGTGAATAAGCGAGTTACCGGGAAAAAACTGCCCGATGGTTATATCTTTCAGCATATTCTTCCTTTTGCCATGTATTCCAGTATTCTTTCTTTTGCTCTTTCGACGGTATAGATATCGCTGCCGAGATCTATACCCTTTTGCCGCAGCTTCATTATCACTCTGGTTATCTGCGGCACGTCAAGCCCTATCTTTATTATCTCGTCCTGACGCGCGAACACCTCGTCGGTAGGCGAATGACAGAACACCTCGCCCTTATTCATCACCAGCACCTTTTCGGCGAATCTTACGATATCCTCCATCGAATGGGAAACAAGCAGGATAGTAGTGCCGTATTTCTTATGATATTCGCTTATCCTGCTCAAAACGCTTTCCCTGCCTATCGGGTCAAGCCCCGCCGCCGGCTCGTCAAGTATGAGTATCTCGGGTTTCATAGCTATTATCCCCGCCAGCGCGACGCGGCGCTTTTGTCCGCCGGAAAGGTCAAACGGAGAGCGCTCCAGCAGTTCTTCGGATATACCCATGCTTTCCGCCGCCGCACGAACGCGGGTATCTATTTCCTCCTCCGACAGTCCCATATTCTTAGGACCGTAGGATATATCTTTATATACGGTCTCCTCAAACAGCTGATGCTCCGAATACTGGAACACCAGTCCCGCCTTAAAGCGCACCTCTCTTATATCGACGTCTTTGCTCCAGATGTTTTCGCCGTCGATATACACCTCGCCCAATGTAGGCTTTACCAGTCCGTTAAGGTGCTGTATCAGCGTGGATTTGCCGCTGCCGGTATGTCCTATTATCCCGCAGAACTCGCCCTTTTCGACGGTCAGGCTGACATTATTCACCGCCACCGCCTCAAAAGGCGTGCCCGCGCTGTATTTATACGTTACGTTTTTAAGCTCGATAACACTCATTTTTTATCTCCGACGTCGGCGGTAAGCATATCAAAAAGATACTCCGCACATTCTTCCTCGTAAAGCAGGTCGTCCGGCACGTCAAGCCCGCTCTTTTTAAGCTCGTACATAAGCTCTATCGTCTGCGGCACGTCCAGCCCTACCGACCTTAACAGCTCCACCTGTGAAAAAATCTTTTTCGGCACGTCGTCCAGTAATATTTTTCCTTTATCTATCACCACTACCCGGTCAGCCTGCGCCGCCTCCTCCATATAATGGGTGATAAGCACCACGGTGATACCGTGCTCGCGGTTAAGCAGCTTGATAGTTTTCATTATCTCTTTTCTTCCCTTTGGGTCGAGCATGGCGGTCGGCTCGTCCATAACTATACAGCGCGGACGCATGGCGATTATGCCCGCGATAGCCACCCTTTGCTTTTGCCCGCCGGAAAGCTGATGAGGAGAATGCTCGCGGTATTCGTACATATCCACCGTTTTAAGCGCCTCGTCCACCCTGCGGCGTATCTCTTTAGGCTCGACGCCGAGGTTTTCCAACGCGAACGCCGCGTCCTCCTCGACTATAGTCGCCACTATCTGGTTATCCGGGTTTTGAAACACCATGCCTACCGTCTGCCGGATATCGTATATCCTGCTTTCGTCCTTAGTGTCCATGCCGTCCACCGTCACGCTGCCGGACATGGGCAGCAATATGCCGTTAAAATGCTTTGCCAGCGTGGATTTACCGCTGCCGTTATGCCCGAGTACCGCCAGAAACTGCCCCTCGGGAACGCAAAGCGACACATCGTCCAAAACGCGGGTGCGCGACACCTCGTTTCCGTCCTCGTCCAGCACGGGATATTCAAATATAATGTTTTCAGCTTTTATGATATCGCCCAATTCAGCTATCCCTTTCGTAAGATCACTCGAAGAATACCGCAGCGGTACTCCCCGCCGGAACTGCCAGTCCTGTTTGTTCTACTTTAAGACCTATCTCCTGAGAATCTACTCTTATCTTAAATCTCTGTCCGACCGTCATATTTATAAGATACGTCATCACCGAGGAGGAAAGCCCGGTCGTGTAGCTGTTCAGCAGTACAAACAGCGGCTTGTCCGTCAGCACCTCGGTACACATCTGCATAAGCTCAAAAATACAATCCTCTATCTTCCACATTTCGCCGTTTGTACCGCGCCCGTAGCTTGGCGGGTCGAGGATTATCCCGTCGTAACGGCTCTGCCGCTTTATCTCGCGGCGAAGAAATTTCATAGCGTCGTCAACTATCCATCTTATCGGTTTATCGGAAAGACCGCTCAGCGCGGCGTTTTCGCGTCCCCATTCCACCATGCCCTTTACCGCGTCGAGGTGGCAGACCTTTGCTCCCGCCTTAGCGCAGGCGAGCGTTGCCGCTCCGGTGTAGGCAAACAGGTTGAGCACGTTTATCTCCCTATTCGCCGAGGAGATGAGCTTTGTGCATAAGTCCCAGTTCACCGCCTGCTCCGGGAAAAGTCCGGTGTGCTTAAATCCGGTGGGCTTTACCTTAAAAGTAAGCCCTTTATAATCCACCGTCCAGCTTTCCGGCAGCTTTTTGGAAAAGCTCCAGCTTCCCCCGCCTGAGGAGGAACGGTGATACACCGCGTCCGCCCTCTCCCACAGCTTTGAGGGGTGGGGATTTTCCCATATTATCTGCGGGTCGGGGCGCACCAGAATGATATCGCCCCAGCGCTCAAGCCTTTTGCCCGCCGACGTGTCTATCAGGCTGTATGACTTCCAGCCGTCCGATACTCTCATCTTGCTCCTTTACAGTAGGTCAGCATAGCTGCTCGCGCACGACGGCGACTATCCTGCCGACCCATTCTTCCACCTGCGGCATTTCCGCCGCTTCTATCATAACTCTTACCAGCGGTTCCGTTCCGCTCTCGCGGACGAGTATCCTGCCGTTATTGCCGAGCGCGTCCTGCGCCTGCTGTATCACCGCGTTTATCTCGGGAGTTTTATCCCACAGTCCGCGCTTTTCCTCGGTTATCTTTACATTTTCCAGCTTTTGCGGATAATCCGGTATATCGCCCGCAAGCTTTGACAACGGCAGCTTGCTGTCCGTCATCATTTGAAGCACCTGTACCGCCGTCAGCTGACCGTCGCCGGTGGTGGCATGGTCAAGGAAAATTATATGTCCCGACTGCTCGCCGCCTATATTATAGCCGCTCGCCAGCATTTCCTCAAGCACGTAACGGTCGCCGACCTTTGTACATACGGTGTCTATGCCGTTTGCTTTCATGAACTTATGAAAGCCCAGATTGCTCATCACGGTGACCACCGCGGTGTTGTTTTTGAGCGTCTGCTTTTCCTTCATATAGCGGGACATTATCGCTATCAGCTTATCTCCGTCGATGATATTTCCCTTTTCGTCCACCGCAAGACATCTGTCCGCGTCCCCGTCAAAGGCAAAGCCTACGTCGCAGCCGCGCTTTACCACCAGCTCGCGAAGCTGCTCGATATGGGTAGAGCCGCAGTTGTCGTTTATATTAAGCCCTGTCGGCTCGTTGTTGATATAAATAAATTCCGCGCCGAATTTGTAAAACAGCGCCTCAGCCGTGGCGCTCGCGCTGCCGTTAGCGCAGTCTATCGCCACCAGCAGGCCGTGGAACATACCCTTTACCGTGGACTGGATATGCTCGTTGTACTCGCTTACCGCGCCGTAAAGCGTCCTGACTCGCCCTACGTCCTTGCCGTCGTGCAGCGTTATTTGCTCCGGCGTGTCCAGTATCAGCGCCTCTATCTCGTTTTCCACAGCGTCCGGCAGCTTAAAGCCGGTAGAGGAAAACAGCTTTATGCCGTTGTATTCCACCGTGTTATGCGAGGCGGATATCATCACTCCCGCGTCCGCTTCGTAATATTTCACAAGATACGCGACCGCCGGAGTGGGAACGACTCCCAGCAGCTCCACGTCGGCGCCTACCGAGGTTATCCCCGCTACCAGCGCGGCTTCAAGTATGTCCGAGGATATCCTTGTGTCCTTTCCGATAAGTATGCGCGCTTTCTCTTTTTTAGTGCCGTGCTTTGTCAGCACTATCGCCGCGGCTCTGCCTATGTTCATCGCCATTTCACAGGTAAGCTCCGTGACTGCGACTCCTCTTGCTCCGTCGGTACCGAATAATCTGCCCATAATAAACTCCTGTCGTGTATAAATTCAGTCTAATCTTTGCTGTCCCTCGCGCAGCATTCCGAGATGCTTATAAGCAAGGTCGGTGGCGCAGCGCCCTCTCGGGGTGCGGGATATAAAACCGAGCTGCATAAGATACGGCTCGCATACGTCCTCAAGCGTTACCGATTCTTCACCCAGCGCAGAGGCAAGCGTTTCCAGTCCTACCGGACCGCCGCCGTAGCCCTTTATTATCATGGTGAGCAATCTTCTGTCCAGACTGTCAAGTCCCAGTTTATCTATATCCAATCGGCCAAGCGCAATATCGGCCATTTCCTTTGTTATCCTGCCGTCGCCCATTACCTCGGCAAAATCGCGAACGCGCTTTAGTAATCGGTTAGCGATCCTCGGTGTTCCGCGCGAGCGACGCGCCAATTCTTTAGCGCCCTCTTTTTCGCAGGGTATCGCCATTATCACCGCAGAGCGCTGTATTATCTCGGTAAGCTCTTTCTCGGAATAAAGCTCCAATCTCATCACGATACCGAAACGATCTCTGAGCGGCCCGGTCAATTGCCCCGCTCGGGTAGTCGCGCCTACCAGCGTAAAATGATTAAGATCGACGCGTATCGACTGCACCGACGCGCCTTTTCCTATCATTATATCCAGCACATAATCCTCCATGGCGGGATACAGCACCTCTTCCACCTGTCGGGAAAGCCGATGTATCTCGTCCACAAACAGAACGTCCCCGTCCTGAAGTCCGGTGAGCAAGCCCGCAAGGTCGCCCGGCTTTTCGATAGCCGGACCGGAGATTATCTTTATATTCGAGCCCATCTCGTTGGCGATTATACCGGCGAGCGTGGTCTTGCCGAGTCCCGGCGGGCCGTAAAGCAGCACATGGTCGAGATTTTCTCCCCTGCTCCTCGCCGCCTCGATATATACCGACATGTTGGATTTCACGTTTTCCTGTCCGATATACTCGCTCAGCCGTTTAGGTCTGAGGGAAAACTCGATATCCGCGTCCTCCTCGGTAAGCGCGGGTTCAACGATACGCTGCTCGGCGTTTGTTTCGGAAAAATCGGTTTTCTCTATCATTTATGCGTTATTCCTCCAAAGATTGCATGTTTACACGGATATCTCCCGCTCAGAATTTCGACAGATTTTTAAGCGCCGCCTTGATAAGCTCGGAGGACGGGGTATCCTGCGGCATGCCCGATATCGCCTTTGCCGCCTCGGAGCTGCTGTAGCCCAGCGTCTGCAATGCCGTTATTGCCTCCGCAAAATTGTTGGAAACAGCGCCGACGCCGATATCCTGCGCCGCTATATCCTGAGCCTGTCTTTGTATCTTATCTTTCAGCTTAAGTACGATAAGGTCGGCGGTCTTTTTGCCTATACCCGGCGCGCGGGTCAGCGCCTTGCTGTCCTCCGACGCTATACACAGTGCAAACTGCTGCGGGTCCATCTGGGAAAGTATCGAAAGCGCGCCCTTTGCTCCCACTCCGGAAACGGAGGTGAGCAGCTTAAAGCATTCCAGCTCTCCCTTATCCGCAAAGCCGAACAGATCTGCAGCGTCCTCGCTTATTTTAAGCACGGTGTACAGCTTTACCTCGCTGCCGAGCTTCAGCTTGGACAGCGTGTATGAGGTGGTACGGCAGGCATATCCCACGCCGCCGCATTCCACCACGGCAAGATTTTGCTCCACATCGGTCAGCACGCCGCTAACACTATATATCATATTCTTCTTCCTCCAAAATTACTCAGCAGCGAACCGCTTACATGTGCGTGGCATATCGCCAGCGCCAGCGCGTCCGCGGTGTCGTCCGGCTTAGGCACGCTTTCCAGCGAAAGTATCCGCCTGGTCATGTCCTGGACCTGTTTTTTTACCGCTCTGCCATAGCCTACCACCGCCTGTTTTACCTGAAGCGGGGTATATTCGTTTATCACGATATCCCGCTGAGCCGTCGCCATAACGATTATACCTCTCGCCTGCGCGACGTCTATCGCGGTTTTCTGATTGGTATTGAAATACAGCCGCTCCATCGACAGCGCGTCGGGCTTGTATTTATCCAGTATATAACAATAATCCGTGTATATCTCGCACAGCCGCTTTTCAAAAGGGGTGTCTTTTTTTGTAGTTATCGCGCCGTATTCCACCACGGAAAAGCGTCCGCCGTTATAATCAAGCAGTCCGTACCCCACTATCGCATAGCCCGGATCTATCCCAATAATACGCATATAAAAGCACCTGTTTCCCCGTTAAAGACCCGGCCGGAGCTCCGACCAAGCCGTAATTGTCCATATTAAGTTATTATACCACATTAACACGCTGTTGTCAATCTCACGGGATAAAAAACCGCCTCCGGAAAAACCGGCGGCGGATAGTATTATTTTATTACCTTTCCGTGAGTTTTGGTGACGGATCTTACCGCCTCCTCCGAGCCTCCGCGATCGACGAATACCGTTTCGGATTCCTCCGGCTCTTCCGGCAGCTCGGGATTGCGCTCTCCACGTTCTTCATAATACGGATTTACAATGTATTTCTGCACCACGGGATAGCAGATAAACACCGTAGCAAAGCACATCCACGACAATGGCAGGAATATCATCACCGTAGCGGAAAACGGCAGGAACAATATCAGCAGCGTGATAAACACCAGATTTATAAGCAAAGCGATGACGTTGCGTTTTACTCCGAGGAACACCAAAAACAGCGCATTTTTAAGTATGGCTTTCATTTTAAGGTTCAGCGCGACTATCTCGACATAGATATAAAAGTGCATCATAAAGAATATCGTGCCTACGCCGAAGAAAAATCCCATCATCATAAGTCTTTCTCCGGACGCCGTCGGGTCGGTGAAAAACGCGCTGCACACTATCCAAAGCGAAACTATGCAGATAACGTCCACTATCCCCACGAAAAACGACTGCTTAAAATTTTTCTTGAAAGCGGTGAAAAATTCATCAAAGACGAAGCACGGCTGCTCCAGCATGAATTTTCGCATAACGTGCGTCATGGCGGCGACCGCAGGACCGAACGTCACTATAGGGATACAGAAAAGCACGAATATCATGTTTATCTCGATGAGCTTCCAGAATTTTCTTGCGAATATCTCAAAAAATTTGAAAAACGGTTTTTTCTCCGGGCCGTGTTTTGCAACGCCTTTGCCCGCGCTATTATAATCGAACAGCTTAAAAGCCAAGCTAACAACTCCTTACAAATCATACTGCCGTTCCCGGCGGCAAATCCAATAAATAATATATTACCGTTTTTTTAACGGCATATTAATTTTACCACATTGTCGCCTACTTTGCAAGCGGACAGGCAAATTTTTTCGATTTTGCCGCAATTATGCTTCCTTTACCCCCTGCTCCGACAGTCCCATAGCCTCAAAATACGATACGGCGGTAAGAGCGGAGGAGAACTTTTCAAGCGTCATGCCGTCGGGAAGCTCGCTTTTGTCCGCGTAGACCGTCACCGTGCCGGCATGGATATCGAACCAGTTATCGGAAAATACGCAGTCGAATCCGTCGGTATCCAGCCGCACGCCCTTTGCGTAAGCTAATGCGCTGACCGATACCGCAAAGCGTTCTCCCTTGTCGACAGCGCTTACGCTTAGCTTCGGGTCAAGAAAGCCAAACGCCTTGGGCTGAACCGCATGGTATATGCCGGAGCTTATGACGTTTTTATTTTCGGTAACGGAAAACTCGATATACGCGCGATTTTTGTTCTCTTCGGTAAGGCGTGTGGTCTGCTCGCTAAGCGCTATAATATCATTTGCCGAAAGCGGTTTTATTGATGTCAGCACAGAGCCGGACGCGATTATCTCGCCGGTATTGAGGCGTGTGTTCCATACAATTTCGCCGACAAACGGCTGCCGCCTTTCGGAAGAAACATTCAGCACGATGTCGTTGCCTGCTTTTTCCGCGGAGATAAGCACCGGAGAAAAGAATTTTGCCGCGTAGTAATGCAGCGCTTTCAGTCTGCCGTAATAATCTACGGACGACCAGGATATCACCGGGTTGGAGTCGTTGACCTGCCAATAAAGGCAGCCCATACATACGCCCCGCGAGCGGCGCATGTGTTCGGCGTTTATCCTCACCGCGTCCGCCTGCACTATCTGCGACGCGTACACCAGCGAGGGAAAGCTGTAGGGATAATGCACCATCTGAGCGAGGTAGTACATTATCTTTTCGGTGCCGCCCTCGCATTTCTGGTGCGTCTCCATGACCGGACAGCAAAGATTGAGGTCCTGCTTTTTTGCAAAGGCGTTTATTGTTTTCATATCCGGCAGCGACTCAAACCCGAACTCCGAACAAAAGCGGTAATGATAGTTATAATAATCGGTGAACGGCTTTAATCCGTGCCACACCGACCAGTAATGACAGTCGCCGCGCGTTTCGTCGCCGGTATTATCGAATCCACCTCCGGAGGACGGCGAGGACGGCCAGTAAAAGGTAACGGGGTCGTACTTTTCCAGCTCCTCGGGAAGTACCTGCTCAAACAGCACAAGATAGTCCTCGCGGTACTTCTGCTGGTCTTTGGGCAGACCCCAGCCCGGCCACATCGATTCTATTTCATTATTGCCGCACCACATGGCAAGGCTCGGATGATTGCGCAGCCGCTTTATATTATCTCTCGCCTCGGCTCTGACGGTATTTATAAACTCAGCGTCCGCCTTATATACCGAGCAGGCGAACATAAAGTCCTGCCACACCAGCAGTCCCAGTCTGTCGCATTCATCATAAAACCAATCTTCCGGGTAATAGCCGCCGCCCCACACTCTTATCATGTTGTAATTTGCCTTGCAGCAATTTTCAAGCAGGCGGGCAGTCCTTTCCTTATTGCAGCGGGAAATTATCTGATCCTCCGGGATATAATTCGCGCCCATGGCGAACAGCTTTACACCGTTTACCATAAAGGCAAATTCCTCGCCGACGCCGTTTTCGCAGTCGTCGCGGCTGACCGTCACGGTGCGCAGACCTATCTTTGTCTTATATTCGTCAGCGGTTTCGCCGTCGTGATAAAGCGTAACGGTAAGCTCATACAGCGGCTGTTCTCCGTAGCCGCGGGGATACCACAGCTTAGCTTCGTCTACTGTCAAAGAAAGAGCGCAGCTTTCGCCGTTCACGTCGGATTTAGCGGTGAACGTCCTGCCGTCGGGAGAAATAAGACTGGCGGTCAATTGAAGCCCGTTTGCGACGTAAGCAAGCTCGGCTTGTACTTCCAGCGTTACGATACCGTCCGCCGCGTGTTCATGCTCCTGAGAGATATATACCCCGTCGATAAGCCCGCCGTTTACGCCGATAAGCTCAACGCCGCGCCAAATTCCCGCGTCCGGCAGCATCGGACCCCAATCCCAGCCGAACATATAATGCGCCTTTCTGATATGCGGATAGCCCGGCATGGTGGAGGCTACTCCCCACAGCGGCTCGGATAACTGCTTTTCCTTTATGTATTTTATCGGAGAAAAAATATTTACCGTCAGCAAATTTCCCTCGGGCTTGATGATATCGCCGATATCGAAAACATACTCGCGGTGCATATTGTCGGTCTTTCCTAGCTCAACGCCGTTAAGCGTCACCTGTGACAAGGTATCTATCCCGTAGAATTTTAACAGCTTATGCTCGCAGTCCATTATCTCCTTTGCGTCAAAGCTGCGGGAAAATAAGCAGTCGGTGTCGCTGATATAAGTGCTTTTATATTCGTTGTCGCGGTAGTACGGGTCGTCGATAAGCCCATTACTTATCAGCGTTCCGTAAAGCGAGCCGGGTATCTGCGCGGCGGTATCGTATTTCCCGTCGGAAGTTATTAACCGCCATTCGCCGTTTAATGAAATTTTCATGTTCCCCTCCGAAAATGTACTTTATCACAATTATATATTCTTTTAAGACAAAAATCAAGGCAAATCGTAAATAAAAAAGGCCGACGCTTAAAAACATCAGCCTTTATTATTCAGCCTTTATTATAAAGATCGTGTTTACCTGGCGGTCGCTATAAACGGCGAAATTGCCGACGCTACTGCCGAAGCGGGCATTGTTTGCAGCCAGATCCTGCCGGGGCCGGTAACTCTGGTGTTGAAGAAGCCCTCTCCGCCAAACAGCTTATTGCCGATACCCTTAACGGATTCTATCGAGATCTGAACGGTAGCGTCCATAGCGGCAAGATGTCCGGTATCCAGCAGCATGGACTGACCTGCCTGAAGGTCGTATGTAACTACCGCGCCGTCTATTTCAAGGAAAACCATACCCTGACCGTCAAAGCGCTGCATGATAAAGCCCTCGCCGCCGAAGAAGCCCGCGCCCATCTTGCGCTGAAAGTGTATGCTCATCTGAACGGTAGCCTCCGACGCCATGAAAGCGGATTTCTGTGCAACGATGGATTTTCCGTTGCCTATCTCCATAGCGAGTATCTCGCCCGGGAAGCTGGAAGCGAACGCTATCTGTCCGGGGCCTCCCTGCGCCGTGTAAACGTTCTGGAACATCGACTCGCCGGAAAACATCCTTGACATCGCTTTTCCCACGCTGCCGCCGGCATTGGTGGACATAACCATATTCGGCGTCATCCAGCTCATACCGCCTTTGTCGGTTATCATCGATTCTCCGTCCGCTACGTTGCAAATTACCACCGGAAGCGGAGTACCCTTAATTTCGTACTGCATAATTCCTCCTAAAATAAAAACAAATTTTTACCGTCAAGCGCGGTGAATTTCACATTAATATTTTAACTTATCTTACAGCTTTTGTCAAGTTTTTTATGCACATTTCATAAAAAAATTTCATTTTCAAATTTACTCTTGCAAATTATAACGAAACATGGTAATATTAACTTAGTTAAGTAAACATTTTCGGGAAAGGGATTTATATGAAGATAAAGATAACTGCCGACAGCACCTGCGATCTGTCGCCGGAGCTTACCGCAAAATACGGTATAGATATACTCCCGCTGTATATCGTAAAAGAGGGAAAATCTTATAAGGACATGAGCGAAATTGTGCCGCAGGACATTTTCGACCATGTGAGCGCGGGCGGAGAGATAACCTCCACCGCCGCGATAAACACTGAGGATTATATCAATTATTTCAAGCCGCTCAGCGAGGAATACGACGCCGTTATCCATATAAATATCAGCGCGGATTTTTCAAGCTGCTATCAAAACGCCTGCATAGCCGCTAACGAATTTGAAAACGTCTACGTTATCGACAGCCGCAACCTTTCCACCGGCAGCGGGTTGCTTGTGCTGGAAGCGGCGGAGATGGCGCAAAACGGAGAGAGCGCGGAAAAGATAGTGCACGTGCTGACAAATCTCGCGCTTAAAGTAGAGGCAAGCTTTGTGATAGACAAGCTGGATTATCTCAGAAAGGGCGGCCGCTGCTCGGCGCTTGCGGCGTTGGGGGCAAATCTGCTTTCGCTGCGACCCTGTATAGAGGTAGTCGACGGCAAAATGAAAGTCGGCAAAAAATACCGCGGACATTTTGAAAAATGTATCCAGCAATATGTTAAAGAACGCCTGGACGGAAGATTCGACATATCAACAAAGCGAATATTCATCACTCATACTCCCTGCCCCGACGGACTTGCCGACGCGGTTAGAGCCGAAATAGCAAAGTATATGAAGTTTGACGAGGTGCTGGAGACCTTCGCGGGCTGCACGGTGTCAAGTCATTGCGGACCGAATACGCTCGGGATATTGTTTATAAGAAAGTAACACCGCTTTCAACGACGGCGAGGTATCAAGATGGAAAAAGCGAAAAAACAAAAGGATCACGCGCTGACAGCGGCGATACTTTTCTCTATGTGTACGCTCTGCGTTCTTTACATGAATTTGGAAACTCTCATGACAACGACGGTCGGATCGGATAATACGAATTTATTAAGTTCCGTTTTACTCCTTATTGCTTCGACCGTTATCACCGTGGCTTTATTTTTCAAAAGCAAAAAATGGTGTATTGTGGGAGCGGCGCTCGAGATAGCGTATTACATTTGGGGAAGTATATATACACATTCCTTTACTAACATATTCCTGTTCGTCGCTTATGCCGTCCTGATCTTCTTCTTTGCACAAAGTTTAAGAAAGCGCGAGCCCATCATAAAAATGATATGGTTTATGCCGAGCTTATTGATGCTGCTTTACCTGCTGCTGTATACGCCAGAATTTATAGGAGAATGTATGCGTTATGCAGAATTTCAAGCGATTTACGAAGCACACGGCGTTTATTTTAACTATTTCCGCATTATCGCACAATTCGCAAGCTGTATATTTGAGACCGCCGCGCTGTTCTTCATAGGGATTTGGCTTAAAGCAAGCGCTCCCTCTCCGGTAACAGAGGATATAAACGCGATAAGCTCTGAAGAAAAAAGCAATATATGAATAATCTCTCCTTTCCGCAGCAAAATAGTAAAAATGGAAAGGAGCGATTTTTATGCAGCTTGAGGGTTCACGCACATTGGAAAATCTCAGAGCCGCCTTTCAAAGCGAGGCGGAGGCGGTGAGCAAATACAGCGTCTACGCGGAAAAGGCTCAGCAGGAGGGCTATAACGAAATATCGGAGGTGTTTTCAAACACCGCAAGAAACGAGCACGCACACGCACAGCTTTTCCTCAGTTTGGTAAACGGCGGTATCCCCGCTACGGAAAAGGCTTTGGAAAACGCCGCGGGCGGAGAGAATTACCGCTGGTCGCAGCAGTACGCGGGTTTCGCCCAAACCGCGAGAGAAGAGGGGTTTGACAACATCGCCGCGCTGTTCGACATGGTGGCAGGCGTTGAGAAAGAGCACGAAAAGCGCTACAATATGCTGCGCGAGCGGCTGCTGTCCGGCAAGATGTTTACCGAGGAGGGCGAATGCGTCTGGCTTTGCCGCAACTGCGGTTATCTCCATGTGGGAACTCAGCCGCCTAAACAATGCCCCGTCTGCCGTATGCCGCAAGCGTATTTTCAAAGAAAATCCGACAGTATTACCACATAAAACAAACGACCGCGTTTACAGCAACGCGGTCGTTTTAGTATATTCTTAATTACTGGTCGAGAGTCTGAGGAGCTTCCGACGTGGTCTTTTCTCCCAGGAATTTCGGAAGATCCATGCCCGCCTGATCGAACATTTCGCTCATCGGGGGAATGGATTTAAGCATTCCGCTCAGAAAATCCGCGGTGGCCGTCTTGCCGTCCTTGCCGGAGCCGCCGTCCCATACGGTGACCTTATCTATCTTGATGTTCTTGATAGCGTCTACCTGTATCTTCATCAGCTCTTCCATGTTGTTGGCTATGATAAGGCGTATTGCCTTATCTGCGTCGCCGCCTGCCGCTACAACAAGCTCGCGCATACCTGCCGCCTGTTTGGAAAGTATCTCCTGAGTACCCTTTGCCTGAGCCTCCATTTTAGCGAACAGCGCGTCCGCTTCACCTTGTGCGGTACGGCGTGCTACCTCTGCCTGAGCCTCCGCCTCTATCTCCGCCTGCTCCTTGGCGATCTTTGCCTTTACGATGACGTCCGCTTGCTGGGTAGCGGTCTCAAGAGCCGCACGGGTCTGCTCTGCCTGCTGCTGAGCGACGTAGGCTTCTTCCTTAGCCTTAGCCGCCTGGACTGCCTCTGCCGCGGTAGCTATACGCATAGCCTCCGCCTCGCGCTCACGCCTTAACGCCTCGGACTGAGCTATCTCTATCTTGGATTCGTTCTCTCCCTTGATAGCGGTAGCGTTTGCGGCTGCTACCTGGATACGCTGATCTCTGCGGGCGTTTGCCTGACCTATCTCACCGTCGCGGTCTTTTTCCGCAACGGATTTTTTAGCGTCGTTGATAGCCTTTGCCGCCGCTTCTTTACCGAGCGCCTCGATATATCCCGATTCGTCGTTTATATCGGTGAGGTTTACGTTGATAAGCCGCAGACCTATCTTTTTAAGCTCTATCTCCACGTTATTTGATACGGCTACTAAGAACTTATCGCGGTCGGCGTTTATCTCCTCTATCTCCATAGTGGCGATGACCAAACGCAACTGACCTAAAATTATATCCTTTGCCAGCTCTTGTATCTCGTTCATTTTAAGACCGAGCAGACGCTCTGCGGCGTTTTGCATGATGGTAGGCTCGGTAGAGATACCTACCGTAAATCTTGACGGTACGTCAACACGGATATTCTGCTTGGAAAGCGCGTTTTTAAGGTCTACGTTCAGCGATATCGGCGTCAGATCCATAAACTGGTAGGACTGAAGTATCGGCAGTATGAACGCCGCGCCGCCGTGAATGCACTTTGCGCTGCGCGCCTGACCGTTGCGGTCGCTGCCCACCTTACCGTAGATAACCAGTATCTTATCCGACGGACATTTGCGGTAACGGGACAGTATCCCCATTATCAAAGCGAACAGTATCACCACGATAACACATATCGCTATTAAAATCTCCGGCTGCATATTATTTCCTCCTTATGTATCTTTTTCGACCACCAGCACATCGCCGCGTATATCGGTCACGCGAACCGGCGTACCGGTGGGGATAGATGTTTCTTCATCGGTCACCGCCGACATTTCTATATAACGCTCTCCGGCGGTCACAGTTACCTTGCCCTGCCCATTCCCTGCGGCGGGAATTGGGATATACACGTTTCCTTTTTCGCCGAGGAGCTTTTTGATATCTATGTTTCCGCTCTGAGCGAGGCGGGCGGTAAGCTGTATCACCTTCGCTACTCCGAGCATAGCAAGAAAACCCAGCGCCAGCCCGATTATAACGGCGAGCGCAACATGCAGTCCGAGCGACATACATACTATACCGCTCCAGCTGAACACGCAGAGGAACGCCATTATCCCCTGTACGGTAAATATCTGCATAGTGCCGAAATCCGCCGGGTTGCTGCCGTCCGCGATATCGGTACCTACGTCGGAAACGTCCGGAGCGTCGGGGATATCAACGCCGCCGTCCAGACCGGAGGTGTCGCTGAAATTCACTCCTTCTCCCCCGCTGCCCATGCCTATCATTACCATTATCGCCTGAATAATGATTATCAGCGTGGAGGGTATGGCTATACAATAAAATATCTGCTGTGCAAGCTCCAGCGAGCCCCACCATTCAGCCATAAAAATTTCCCCCTTGTAAAGAAATTACAAACCGCAAAAACCGTTTTACCGTCTTAGCTCTTATCGGATGAAATTGGACTTACCGACTGTCCGGGAGTAGGCTGCGAATCGTTATAATACCCTAACGTCAGCAGCACCAGAAAGCTCTTGTCCGAAAGCACCCATTCCTCGTCGGTGTAGCGGAAATCTATCGCAAGCTCAAACGGCTTGGACTTAAGGCTCATATCCCCGACGACGGAATCTATATACTTCATCTGCGCGTCAAAATCGGTTTTGAGCCCGTTATTGATGTCGGAGTCGGTCATCTCGTTGAATTTTTCCATATCCATAGAGGTAAACGTGCCGGTCACGACCGCGGTGCGCCCCTCGTAATCCAATGTTTCGTTAAGCTGCGTATAGGTCACATAGCTGTCGAACAGTTTATACATTATATCGGAATAGCTCTGTGTCCATTCCATATCGTAATCCGTGCCGGTGTCGTCAAAATAAAGCTGCATGCTGTACGGTGAAAAGCTGCGGCAGTAATAAGCCAGCTCGTCGTATTCCTTATCCTTGGCAAGCGTGAAGATCTTTTCTACTATCTGACGCGGCGAAAGAGAAACGTCTTCGGTCTCTTTCTCTTTCTTACACGCGGAAAGCGAAGAAATACATATCACGACCGCCGATAAAACTGCGCCGACTCTAAACCATATCGCTCTCCGAAAACCTGTCATGCCTATTTCCTTTCAATTGTGTAATTTTTATTTACCTTAATTATATCACTTTCGCCGTAAATGTCAATATTTTTTGACGCAAAACCTAAAAATCGTCACTATATACATTATATTTTGCTGTTTTTTGTGCAGAAAAGAGAAAAAACGCTCCGAACATTATTTCACTTGATTTTTTCGGCGTTTTCTGATAGAATTAAATTGTTAGTAAATAATATTTACCCGCGGTAAAAACATTCGTCGGCTAGAGAAAGGAGCGGTCATGAACGCACAGCAGCTCGGAAAGCGAATAAAAGAAGTACGCATTCAGCGCAAGATGACACAGTCTGAGCTGGTCGGCGACTTCATAACCAGAAATATGCTCAGCCGGATAGAAAGCGGGAACGCTTACCCGTCGGTGAAAACACTCGAATATCTGGCGCAGCGGCTGGATATACCGTTCGGTCAGTTGATGGATGAGGATATAGACGAAGCGCAGCCGGACGAGGTGCAGCTGCTTTCCTTGGCAAAGCGGGCGTTTCTTGAGGAAAAATACGCCGATTGTATGAAAGCCGCCGAAAAGCTGGATAACAGCGTATTTTCCGACGAGGCGGCGGCGCTTATGGCGAGATGCAGCATAGCCGAGGCGAAGCGCTTAGAAAAGCAGGGCGACCGTCTTGCCGCGGCGGATAAAGCGGAAAACGCGCTGAAATACGCCGATATCGGAATTTACGCTTCCCGCGAGATAAAAACGGAGGCGGTGCTGCTGCTCGACCGAGCCGCCGGAAATAAATAACAATAATTTATCGGTAAGTACGCCCCGTTGCATACTTACCGATCTTCATTGTCTTATATATATTCCCTGTTCTTCGAGGTAATCCTCAAGCTCCTGCTTCATATCCCAAATTTTTTCTTCTTTTTTGGCCGCGTCGCGGTTTTGCTCGTCGACCGTCTGTTCATCGGTCCTTTTTTTGTCTTCCGACATTGTTACCTCACTCTCCCGTGAAAATGTTATCTGCCCGACAGACCGGATATCATCTGAGAAAGCCTGTCGTAATAAAGCGTCATCAGCGCGTTTGCACAGCCGGAAAAATATAAATTCCGGTTGTTTATCTGTGCAAGCTCGGTGCGGTAGTTATAAATATATCTGCCTACCCATCGGGTATCCTGCGGCGGGAAAATTTTTAAGCCTTTTGAAAGCCGCAGATTTTCCTCAAAGGTCTCACGCACCGCGCCGCCTACGTTGTCCGCGCCGTTTGCTGTCACCTGATCGTACAGCCTGCGAAGCTGTTTTACATCCGCAGAGCCTGTCTGCTTTATGATAAACGGTATACGTACCGCAAAGGAATATCCTATCAGCTTTGCCAGCTCGTTAATATTATCGTCGGCGAATATCCCCTCGGTCAGTATGTCCGGCTTTATGCCCAGCGCGTTTACCTGCGAGCAAGAGGTTATATCCTCCAAAGCGGCGGAAAAAATATCGCGGATATTTATTTTGTAGTAGTCATCGCAAGCGGCGTATACATATTTCAATGCCTCGGCGGCCGCTTTTGCGGTATCGTTTATTATCCCGGCGATCCTCTCTGTCGCCGCAGCGTCAAACCCCATATCTAAGCTCCTGGTTAGTGATTTATATTGTGAGAACGCTCTATAATGCGTTCAAAATCGGTATACGGCATTGGCTTTGCGAAGAAGAAGCCCTGCGCCATATCGCAGCCGAGCGAGCGCAACAGCTGAGCCTGCTCGTCCGTTTCGATACCCTCGCATATAGTTTCCATACCGAGCGTGCGCGCCATTTTGATAACGTGGCCTATAATGTCGTTAGCGCGCTTATTGTTCGTTTCGGTAAGGAATACCCTGTCTATCTTAAGCACATCGACCGGTAAGTCTTTAAGCATATTCAGCGACGAATAGCCCGAACCGAAATCGTCTATCGAAATATGGAAGCCGCGGTTCTTAAGGTCGTGTACCACATCTATCAGCACGTCCATAGAGTCGTATGCCGCGCTTTCGGTTATCTCTATCTCTATCATCGACGGAGCGACTCCGTGAGTTTTGCATATCTCCTCCAGCTTATCCACAAAGCCGGGGTCGCGCAGATGTACTCTTGACATGTTTACCGAGATAAGTATACTCGGTATGCCCTCGCTCTCCCATTTTTTTAGGCAGCGGCATACCTGGTCGAGAATGTAATAGTCCAGCTTGATTATAAATCTGTTCTTTTCAAACAGCGGGATAAACTTTCCGGGCGACACTACGCTGCCCTTGCGTATCCAGCGCACCAACGCCTCCGCGCCGGTCAGCACCGGAGGACCGCTCAGCGAGAATTTCGGCTGAAGATACAGCGAAAACTCGTGGGTGTCCAGAGCGTTCTGCATTTCGTTTTCTATAGCCTTTTCCTCGCGCATGCTTTCCAACATGGCGTCGGTAAAGTAAGCGACGCTGCTTTCCTCTTGGTATTTCACGGTGCGTCTTGCGATATCCGCGCAGTCCGTCATACGCCTGAGCGATACGTTCTTATCCACTATCCTGTAAACGCCGAACGACAATACCGGAACATAATTTGAAAATTCATAGCTTATCGCCGATATTATTTTTCTTATCCTGTCGTTTATATCCGCGTCGTCCTTATAAGACAGCAGTATAACGAAGTTGTCGGAATTTACTCTGGCAAAGGTCTCCCAGTCCAGCAGATTGCGCTGCACCGTTTCCGCTACCTGCCTTAACATATGGTTGCCCTCTTCATGACCGAACATATCGTTTATCGCCTTGAATTTATCTATATCGAAGCTAACAAGGCAATAACGCCGGTAATCATGCTGGAGCAGCTCCTTTATATCCTCTTCAAACTTGTTGTATGTACTGAAGCCGGTCACCGAATCCTCATACGCTACCTTGCTCATAAGCTCGTTTGCGTTTCTGAGCGAGCGCAGGTTGGTGTGCATTATAATGAAATACGCCAGCGCCATGATTATAAGAACGCCGAGGAATACCAGATACATTATAAGGTTGCTCTCCATGTATCTAAACAGGTCGCTGAATACCGTTGACTCATCGAACACCACCACATAGTGCAGATCGGGATCGGTGGCAAGGTCGGTATAATACACGATATATTGTTTTCCGTCTACCGTCATCTTTACAGAGCCGGCGGAATCCTTTTTGGTAAAGTCGTCTACAATTCTTTGACGTTCGTTTTCGCCCGCCGCGCTTATCAGAGCGCTGTCAAAAAAGCTCTCTTCCTCGTTCGGGATAACTGCGTCCGGCAGCAGCTTAGTGCCGCTTATGATAATATCGCCGTCGGTGTTTACTATATAGCCGTTTGCGTTGTTTTCAACTCCGCGCACCGCAAGGTTTATCTCGTTGGAATAATCGTTCACGCTGCGAAGTCCCGCCACAACGCCGACTATTTTAGAGTCGTTGTATATCGGCGCGGAAACGACGTTCGCCATGCTGTTGTCGGGATTGCTGAAAATAGGCTTGGAAATATAAACCTTGCCCTGCAAAGCGGTCTTGAAATAGACTCTGCTGGCTACGTTTATATCCTCGTTTCTGTAAGAAATAACTTCGCCGTCCGGCTTTACAAGTATAAAGTTCAGATAGCCGTTTATTTGGGTTATCCTTTCAAGCGTGGAATCTATTACTTTTTCATCGAGATTTTCATAGTCAGAAAGCGACGAGGAAAGATTCTGGACAAGCTTCATATCGTTTTCCAAAAGAGTGTTTACATAATCCGTCTTGCGGTCGGTTATCTCCTCGACGTATTCGTCCGTTACGGAATTGAGCTGACCGTAAACATACAGCATGAACGTAGTCGCTATGGTCGCAAAAGCCACTATCGAAGCTATTATCGCAACGGTCAGCAAAACCGACTTGGTCACGTTTTTCTTAAGACCTTTGTTCACACCGTGTCAGTTCCTTTCTCTTTACTAATCACAGGAAAATATTGCGTTTTTATGTAAACGATACCATCCGAAAAATCACAAAAACGCACCTTTGACCCCATTGTATAAAAGTATAACATTTATTGCAAAGATTTGCAATAGTTTTTTTAAGTTTTTGATATAAAAATTTTCTCCTACAGCCTTAAATCCGAAGGAGAAAATTTGAATTTATTTAAGCCTTTTATTCATCATTAGCTGCGGCTGCACCGGCACAAAGCCGAGTCTGCCGTACCAGTCGATAAGCTCGACGTAAAGCAATTCTATCTTGTAACAGCCGTTTGAGAAAAGCCGCGCCGCGCCCTCGGCGACCATTGAAAGCCCTATTCCCTGCCGCCTCGCTTTCGGGATAACGCCGACGCAGCCGATATATCCCGCTTGCTCATTGCCGCAGAAGGTGCTGCCCTCTCCCAGCATTTCAAATCCCACCGGTTCGCCGTTGTACTCGGCAATAAGGACGTCCCCATGTTCGCGCTCAAACAGCGGCAGCCATTCCGGTTCGGCAGCCTTTACCGCATCCAAGAGCTTCGGCAGGTCGCTTTCCTTTGCAAGACGAAACACAGTTCCACGCGGTGCGGGACGTATCTTTTCCGGCGTGAAATCGTTTTTCTCCAGCACCATGTTATAGCTTGTCCAATCGCTGACGTAGCCGTGTTTTTCAAAAAATCCGCCGATGTTTTCAGGCACACCCTGAAGCAGAAAATTATCCCCGTTTCCGAGCGTGACGGTATCCATGCCGCTTTTGCAAATATATTCCTCCGCCTGACTCAGTAAACATGTTCCTATTCCTTGATTTTGATGAACGCTATCTACGCACAACAGCGTTATACTGCCTTTATTCACCGCGCAAAATCCCTTTAACGAGCCGCTTGCGCCGCTGTAGAAAAGATGTGCAGAGTTAAGGCAGCCGCAAAAGGTATCCATATCCGCGGGATAATCCGGCATAACGCGGTGGAAAAGCTCGTAACACTCTCTCATTTACTTGATCCTACAAATTCGATAAGCTGCGGCAATACTCGTTCCGCAACGTCCCTGCCGAGTTTATATACGCGTTTAAGCTCAGCGGGGTCATGCTCTGCCGAGCCTATATTAAGCGGTCCGTCAGGGCGTATCACGAAAATATCGCCCTCGCGCTCCCGCTCGCGTATGTATTCCAAAGTACGGTTATAGCGCAAATGGCGATCCGCCACCGCTTTTATAAAATTCGGGTACTTGCGCATGGTGAGCTTAAGCACGGGCAAAAACTTATTCTTTTCCTTAACGTAATCCGCAGGTCGGGTGAGTACCACGACGTTGCGGTCATAGCCCAGCCCCTCGAAAAATTTAAGCGGTATGCTGTCGGAGATACCGCCGTCCAGCAGCTTTTTCCCGTCAAGCTCTACGATACGCGATACCATCGGCATAGACGCGGACGCGCGCATCCATTGGAGATCCTCCCCGCTGCCGTTCGGCAAAAGTCTATACACCGGCTCTCCGGTCTCTATGTCGGTGCAGACAACATAAAAATCCATCGGGTTCGCGCGGTACGCCTCAACGTCAAAAATATCCAGCTTTTCCGGTATCTCGTAATAACAGAACTTCTCGCCGTACAGGTCGCCGGTCTTTATCAACGAGCGCAGGCTGCAATAGCGCCAGTCGCGGCAGTATGTGGTGTTGTAGCGTATCACTCTGCCCGGCTGCTTTGATTTGTAATTGCAGCCGAACGCCGCGCCCGCGGACACGCCTACCGCTCCGTCAAATATTATATCGTTTTCCATCATAACGTCGGTAACGCCCGCGGTGAACATACCGCGCATCGCTCCGCCCTCAAGCACAAGTCCTAACATTTTTTGTCCTTTCTTTTGTTTTAACAGGGTACTTTATTATAAACGACAGCCGTTCACACTCCTATCGACTTTATGAACAATACCGCCAGCATTACCGGTGCGATGTATTTTATCATCGCGATATACATGGCCTTTCTGCCCATTACGCAGCCGGTCTTTTCCACCTCGTCTATAATAAGCTTAGGCTTTACCGCCCAGCCTATAAGAAGACAGGTGCCTATCGCCACCAGCGGCATTAAAACGTTGTTGCTGATATAATCCATAAGATCGAGTATCTGCGCGGTGGAGCCGTTCGGCAGCGGCAGCTCGAAATATAAAAGATTATAACCAAGACATACAAGCACCGCTCCGGCAAGAGTTATCAATGTTTCTATGACTACCGCTTTTTTTTCGTGATATGTGAAACGCGTCCATAAGGCTGGAAACTACGGCCTCCATTATGGAGATAGCACTGGTAAGCGCTGCGAAAAGTATCATCACGAAAAACAATATGCCTACTATATGCCCCACATCTCCCATAGAAGAAAACACCTTCGGCATGGTGACAAACATCAGTCCAGGCCCGGAAGCCGCCATGCCCTCGGTTCCCGCAAAGGTGTAAACCGCCGGTATTATCATAACTCCTGCAAGAAACGCGACTAAGGTATCAAATATCTCAATGCGGTTTATGGAGGTCTTTAGGTTGGCGTTATCGTTCACATACGAGCCGTAGGTTATCATTATCCCCATAGCGACGCTGAGGCTGAAAAACAGCTGTCCCATAGCGTCCAGCAAGGTCGTGAAAAAGCTCCCCACGGTAAGGCCGTCAAAATTCGGGATAACGTATATGCCCAGCCCCTCAAGCCCCGTGCGTGTCGCGCCGCTTTCGTCGGTATGGGTTATCGTAAGTGAAAATACCGCTATCACCACTACCATTACCAGCAGCACCGGCATAAGTATTTTAGAGGTAGTCTCTATGCCTTTGTTCACACCTCTGTAAACCACGAACGCTACGGCAAGCAAAAATATCACCGTCATAAGCAGCGGCTCTCCGGTGCCGGAGATAAACCCGTTAAAAAATCCGTCCTGCGCCGCCTGTTCTCCTCCCATGGTAAGGTAGACCAGGGAATATTTAACTACCCAGCCGCCTATCGCGCAGTAATACGGCAGTATTATGACCGGTACTATGCAGGCGACTATGCCTAAGCCTTTCCACTTTGGGTGCAGCTTTCCGTAAGCCGTGAGCGGGCTTTGCTTAGTGCGCCTGCCTGTCGCTATTTCAGTTATCAGCAGAGTATATCCGAAAGTCAGCGCCAGTATGATATATATTACCAGAAACAACCCGCCGCCGTCTTTTGCGGCAAGGTAAGGAAACCTCCAGATATTGCCCAGTCCGACCGCGCTGCTCGCCGCCGCCAAAACAAAGCCCAGCGAGCCGGTAAAAGAGTTGCGTTTTGATGTTTTGTCCATATTTCCTCCTACATATCAGCCTGTTGATTATTTACCCGTGCTGATAAGCTCGACCCTGCCATCCTCTGTGTGATACAGCGCGCCTCGTACCTCAAGGCCATGTCGTTCCTCCGCCTTTATCTCAATGCTGTTTTCAATTACCTCAATGCTGTGCAGCACGTTGAGTCTGCATGCTTCGCACTCGTCGGTGACGTTTCCTATCGCCTTTTTTATCTCGTCGGTAATGTACTTTATATTATTCGCGGGTTCGTGATTTATCGCCGCGTCCACCGCTCCGCACCTGTCATGCCCCATTACCAGTACCAGACGGCAGCCCAAATGCTCCGCCGCATACTCGATACTGCCGAGCTGGTGCTTATCTATCACGTTTCCCGCCACGCGGATAACGAACAGCTCGCCTATACCCGCGTCAAAAATGCTCTCCGGTATCACGCGCGAATCGGAACAGGTTATTATTATCGCATAAGGCGATTGCCCGTCATCGTGCGTTTTCTTCCTTATTTCCGCGGAAATGTCCCCGCCGCAGCTTTTTGCCGTAAGATAGCGGGTATTTCCCTCCATCAGCTTTTGGAGCGCCGCCTGTGCGTCAAGTGATTTGTTCATATTTTCCTCCTGCTATGAATATATTGTCGCTAAGAAGTTTTTATCCGTAGATCATGGCCGGTAATTTTCCGGCGTGGTCAAAATATCGTCCGTCAACCCGGGACAGAACCGTTCCATTCTTCGTTTAATATCGCGTAGGCGGCGTAATCGCTCCAAATGGGCTCGCCGTTCTCGTCTTTTTGAAAATACGCGCTTTTCAGATAAACGCCCTCTTTTCTCATTCCCGCGCGCTCAAGTAATTTTAACGAGCGGGTGTTGCGCACATCGGCCTCGGCGATTATCCTGCGCACACCCGAGGCAAAAGCGTTATCCATCACGCCGCGTACCGCCTCTAATGCGTAGCCGTGTCCCCAGAATTTCCGATTAAAGGAATATCCTATCTCGTAAGCGCCGAAAAACTTTTTATCCTCGAAATATATCTTGCCGATGAGCTTGCCGGTCTCTTTGAGTATAACGGCGTAAAACCTCTCGTCGCCGTTTAACTTTTCGGCTTCGAGCAGGGCGTCCTCTTTAGCGAACGTATCGTAAGGCTCGAAATAGCTGACCTCTTCGTCGGTGAGTATCTCCGCGAAATCCTCGGCGTCGGCTGCTCTGAAACGGCGCAGCCCGAGCCTATCTGTAGTAAATAAATATTCCCCCATAAAGCCTCCTTGCCATATTTTGAAAGCTCATTAAAATTGTACCATATTTAGTTCAAAAGGTCAATAGTTATGATTTGAACCGGACATATAATATCCGGTTCTATTTATCGTATTTATGTTTTACCTGATAACGTCGCCGCGCGAGGTGACCGCTTTATACCCGGCGGAAATTATCCTTTGTTCAAGGCAGCTGCGGCATTGGGCGGCTTCCTCTCCGGTGCAGAGCTTGTTTTCATACAGCTTGTAAAGCTCCCTTACTCCCACGGGAGAAAGGTTCGGCATCACGACGTTCGCGCCGGCTTTCAGTCCTCTTTCCCTGCCCTGCGGGTGGATAGAGCCCAGCGCGGTGGTAGCGGGTATCAACGCATACGGGAACATCAGCCTTAATATCGCCACCAGCCTCAGCGTCAGCTCCAAGCTGCCGTTTTCCTTATCACGAAAAGGGGTGTCCTTATGCTTAATATACGGTCCTATGCCTATCATGTCCGGCGACAGCTGCTGTAAAAATCGCAGATCGCTGATAAGGTTTTCCGTAGTCTGATACGGAGAACCCACCATGAAGCCCGAGCCTACCTGATAGCCGATAGCTTTTAAGTCAAACAAACAGCGCTTGCGATCATCAAGGCTCATCTGCAAAGGGTGCAGCTTTGCGTAATGCTCGTCCGACGCGGTTTCGTGCCGCAGAAGATAACGGTCAGCGCCCGCGTCAAAATACGCCTGATAGCTCTCACGCGGTTTTTCTCCTATAGATAAGGTTATCGCGCAGTCGGGGAATTTTTGCCGAATATTCGCCACAATGCCGCATATACGCTCGTCGGTGTAATACGGATCCTCCCCTCCCTGCAAAACAAACGTGCGAAAGCCCAGCCGGTAACCCTCCTCGCAGCAGGAGAGTATTTCTTCTTCGCTCAGGCGGTAGCGCTTAAGCCTGATATTATCCCGGCGTATTCCGCAATAGTAGCAGTTATTTTTGCAATAGTTGGTAAATTCTATCAATCCGCGCAGATATATGTCGGTTCCGTAATGCTCTTTCCTGACCTTATCTGCAAGAGAGAACAGCAGATCGTCATATATATCCGTTTCGAGTATCTCTTTTAACGCCGCATCGGGAATATCCTGCTTACGATACAGCGTATTGATATTCTGTTCTATAGGCTCCACATCATCACCTCGTTTAAGTTAATTATACTAAATTGATAGGTAATTGTCAAGGGAGGAGAGTGTTTGCGGGGATGATGAAGTTTATATAAATCATGAAAATCACAAAAAAACATTGACAAATAAAAGCGTATCGTGCTATAATATGGGTGCGACACAACTGAATATTTCCTAAATGACGAGGTATAATACTTTTACTACAGGTAAAAGTGCATGCTCTTTTTTCGTATACCTTTTCATTTGGGAACGAGTTGTGTCGCAGCAATCGGAGCTTTGCATTTTTCGGTGCGTAGCTTCGGCTGCGCACTTTTTAATTTTGCGGAAAAGTGCGCTGACAATACACAACCGCAAAAAGAAATCGGAGGAAACACCATGATACTAAAAAAGACTGCTGCGGCTATTCTGGCGGCGGCAACGGCAATGGCGAGCGTATGTGTATGCGCTTACGCACAGGACGATACGGCAGGAGGCGCTCCGTTTAAGTTTACATACGAAAACGTCAAGAGCGCAGACGGCTATGACGACGAGGCTATGGCGATCGTAAAACACTTTAACGGCGACGCTTCGCAAGCCGAGGGCGCGATCGACGGCATTCTCGCGGGCAACAGCATCATCACGGCGGATTTCGGTGATAAAGGCATAGATGAAAACGCGATACCTGTTTTCAAATTTTATAACCTTTCCGAAGACGGCACAAAAATTGAAGAAAAGTATTCGTTCAACACACATAAGCATCCTGCAACCGAGGATTATGCTTGGGAATTAGACGGAGTACGCGTCTTTTCTGACGGAATAAAAGGAAAGCCTATTGCTGCCGACGGACAGATCGACGGTATAGACTATAATACCGGCGGATGTATTGTAGGTCAAACGACTGTACTCGGCAACAAGATAAGCGGTAACCTCATAAAGAAATTATATGAAGAAAATGTTGCAGGCGCGATCGGTATGGGATCGGATTTTTACAGCGATGAAGAGCTTGAGGAGCTTAAAAATCTTCCGAGCTTTGACGAATATGATATGATAGAGGTCGGAATAAATATTGACGGCATGGTCTACTCAGCATTTTTCCTGAACGCAAGCTACACAGGCGATACCGAAACCCCCGAAACTTCCGAAACCCCCGAAACCTCGGAAACTCCTGAAACTTCTGAAACTCCCGAAGCTTCCGAGACTCCCGAAACCTCGGAGACTCCCGAAACTTCCGAAGCTCCTGAAACCTCGGAGACTCCCGAAGCTTCCGAAGCTCCCGAAACCTCGGATACCTCTGATAAGGACAATCCCGCTATGGGAGCGGCTGCTATTGTTCCGGCAGTCGGAGTTGCATTCCTCGCCGGAGCTGCTGCTATAATCGCTTATAAAAAGAGAAAGTAAGCTTTTGTAAAATCATTAAAGCGCACCTTGTTGAAATAACAGGTGCGCTTTTTTGTAGTCTTATTTCAGAAGAGTTTACTTCTTTTTGCGGAAAAATATAACCGCCACCACCGCGCCCGCAATTACGATAACGCCGAGCGTTATTGAAATTACTATAACTAATATGTCGGGAGAGGTCGTGCTTTCGCTGTTTGAAACGCTGCTGTCGGTCGCTTTATCGGAAAGTGTGCTTTCGGTAGAAATTACATACTTGCTGAAATGATCGCTTTCAAACACGACCCAGCCGCCCTCTGCTCTTGCGTTCATGTTTGTGTAAGCGCCGTCGGTTTCAGCTCGGAAAACATAAACATTTTGGTTTGCCATTTGCGAAGGGATCGGGAGCTTGACGGTGACCATACCGCCCGGCTGAATTGTTGTTCCGTCGGCTGCCTTGAATGAAATATCGTATGTGACCCTTGTTTCGTCAGCTTCGACCGCCTTTGCAGAAAACACCGCGCCGTCAGCAATAACGCCTTTATCCGCGTAGGCCAAAACAAGCCCGTCGGAATAGTTGATAGGCTCATCGGCCGCAGGTCCATCGGAAATAGGCTCGCTCTCGGCGGGAGCGGATGTATTTATTTTGTAGGATACAAATACAATTTCTTCCTTAAATCCTACCCAAAATTCGTACAAGTCTTCGTCAAGCGTGTTTACATAAGATACTTCATCTATCATATCGGAAACGCGATTGCCGTCCTTATCGACGAGATAGCCCTTACCGTCTTTTATAACAGGAGTGTACTCGCTGTTCACGCTTGAAGGATCGCCGCTCGGATCTATCTCAATGCCGGCTTCAACATCCGTGTAGGTAAGATTGCCGTATTCGTCCTTTTCAAAGTGAATAGTGCCGGTAATGTTATTTCCTTCGTCATCAAAACCGCTGTAAGAACCATAGCCGTCGCCAAGATACTTAAACTCATACGCGCTGTGGATCGAAATTCTTTCCAGCGTTGTAAGCACTACTTTAGTTTCCTCTTTTTCTTGTGCGAACGCGCAGAGCGAAAATACGCTTACCGCAGTTATTGCCGCAAGTGCCGCCGCGAATATTCTTTTTAATCTCATAATGATCACCCCCCGTTTAAGTTAATTGTACTAAAATAACAGGCGATTGTCAAGAAAGGAGGCTCAGCGATTCTTTATATATTTTGCTTATTTGAAATCTTTTTTCGGCGCTTTTGTACGATGCACACCGTAAACCACATAACAAGCGTATATTGCACGGTTATAAAAAGCGACGCTGTTACCGACGGCATTCCGGCGGCTTTCACTAATATACCCGGTCCCCATTCGGCAGTAAGTATAAACAGATACCGCCACGGAGGAATATATATTGAAAAGGGGCAAAATAACGAAATTACAGTTACAGGTATACATTTTGCCGTTATATTAAATTTTTTTGCCAAAACGGCAGTCGGGACAACAATTATGACAAACTGAACAACAAAATCTATTATGAAACACAGCAGCGCGCCCAAGGGATCATAGCCGTTTCTTCCGATAGCGACAAGAAGAGCGGGCGCTATGAAGATCACATATAAAACCGTTATAACGTATATTGCAACACACGCAGCAATTGCAGCGATATACGGTTTTATTTTGTCAAAGCTCATTTTTTACCTCCTTGACAAAATATACACGAGAGTCAGAAGTATGATCTGCTCCTCAAAAAATGTTGATAGAATACAAATTTTTACAAAACAATATTTTATCCGCCTATTTGAATACCCGTTTCAACTCTTGTAATTATCCCGTCGCTGTCATAGTACATATAGTAATAATAATCGTTTGTATCAAAATTATAAAGATAATAAGCGGCTATTCTCCCGGTGTCGATATCATATTTTCCGTATCTTGCTTCAACATTTGAAATGTTATTTCCGACTATCCACCAATCATTATACCTTAATGATGTATGATGACTGGCATAAAACAAGATGACCGATACTATAAACAATATTATTATAGCTACCGTAACTGTCCGTGATATTATTTTGATACGGTTCTCTCTTTTGTTCTTTAGTATCTCTTTCGGCGCCGCGTCGGGAATATCCCGCTTTTGATACAGCGTGTTGATATTCTGTTCTATAGGCTCCACATCATCACCCCCCGTTTAAGTTAATTGTACTAAAATAACAGGTGATTGTCAAGAAAGGAGGCTCGGAGATTTTTTTGATCTTCGTAAAACGGAATATTTTTATCGTTTGTTCGGTCATGCCCTATCCTCATTATCACCTTTGATTTTACCGAATTTTATGCTGCAATACTTTAGTATAACATCCATGAGTGTATTAATATAAAGACCATTTGGACTGAATTTTCGCGGTATCGCTGCTTTTATTTTTCTTATAGCTCAAAATCAAATATCTCACTAACCTAGCCGTCAAAAACGGTATAAGCTGCGGTAAAAACTCGACTGCCATCCAACCGAATACCTGATTGCCGGAGGGATATATAAGATAACAGCAACAAAAGAGTAGATAACCGTAGATCCAATAAATCAGCGCTTTTTGGGATCTAATAATTGCGCCTAAAATAATGCCTGCAATAATATTGAGAAGAAAGGCGAGAAGCAGCACTACGATGATCCCGTTAACGGAAAGGCCTTCCGTTATTTCGATACCTATTTTTCCTAAAAGATAACGTCCAAACGCGAGATATATCGCCTGTATGATATATACCGACAATTCCACCACAAGAACTTTAATAACATCTTGTTTATTGATTTTAGACATAATTATGCCTATCTCTCCTTTCGGTTTTTTATGGCTTTGCGAATCAAAATTGCCGACCGTATCCGACAAGGCAAAAAACCACATTCTGAAAGATTTATTTTCAGACTTATCACCTTTGATTTTATCTGAAAAGTCGATCAAAAAGCAACAACGACGTTCTTTAAGAACCGTTACTGTCGGGATCGCTTTTTGAAGGCTTATTTTTTACAAAGCTTATTATATTATCTAAGCCTTTACGAATCGCTAAGCCGGGCATATCCATAAGTAACATTTTAACAAAGGCAAAACCTATAGCTTGATCGATCGGTCCGTAATTCAGCAGCCCCACTCCGGGCTCTACCCAAAATATTAAAAAACGACCTTCTTTTACTTCTAAAAACAGCGCAGCTAAAACAACAAAACAAAGCTCGGATAAAATTATCGATTGGATAGGCGGACGTAAAACAGCTATAGCAACAACCGAAACAATTACGATAAACACTATTGAAAATGCCACTTGATATTCCAGGTCGCAGGTATAAAATAAAATAATATGAAATAACACTATCAAAGCTTGAACGCACGAGGGGATAACGGCTTTTTTTAGGATCGTTTTCCATTTTTCCAAATCAAATTTTTTCATATCGGCTCCTTTTAAGCGTTTTTAATTATCTGTCCGTCCGCTATCTCGATAACCCTCCCGCATTGTGCGGCGATGTCCGCGTCGTGAGTGACTATAATAACGGTCTTGCCGTATTCGCGGTTAAGCTCGGTCAAAAGCCGCATGACCTCCTCGCCGGACTTTGCGTCAAGGTTGCCGGTAGGCTCGTCGCAAAGCAGCACGTCGGGGTCGTTTATCAGCGCCCTTGCTATCGCCGCGCGTTGCTGCTGTCCGCCGGAAAGCTCGGACGGGTAATGCCGCAATCTATCCGATATGCCGAGCCTGTCGGTTATCTCTGTAAGCCGCTCCGCTTTCTTTTTAGCGAGCTTTGCGGGCAAAAGGATATTTTCCTCGGCGGTAAGCTCCGGCAAAAGGTCAAAGAACTGAAACACAAAGCCGATATTGTTAAGCCGAAAATCCGCAAGCGGGCTGTCTTTGAGCTTAGTTATATCGGTATCGCCGTACATAATACTTCCGCTGTCCGCCTCGTCCAGCCCTCCGAGCAGATTAAGCAAGGTAGTTTTACCGCTGCCGCTTTTGCCGATAAGTGCGGTAAGCTCGCCGTCGTTTACGGAAAGATTTATATTTTTAAGCGCTTTGACGCTGCCGTCGCCCTTGCCATAGGTCTTGTTAAGGTCTGTAGCTTTGATCATTGTCTTTCCCTCCCTGAGTTTATATCCTCGGCTATGTTCTTCCTAAATTTTCTAAGAGCAAGCACGGTCAGAAGTATCGTTACCGCGCACATTATACCGACTATGATAAGCGTTATCCGTTCGGCGGGTACTACCCACATAACTCGGTCAAGAAAATATCGGTCGCTTATCTCTGTAAGCTGCGAGCGCAGCGATTCTTTCAAAGCTCTGTCGGTGGAGGGGTCGTTCAGCATATCAAAAGTCTGCGAATGGAGATAATACCCGTGCGCCATCAGCATTTGCAGACCCTTTACCGATATGACGGAAAGCGCGCCCGCTATTATCGGCAGCTTGATATTATCTATAAGCAGTCTCAGCCTAAGCCTTGATATCGGCGCACCTACCGCCCTTAATACCGATATTTCATAAGCGCGCTGACGTATCTTTACCCCTATTCCGTTAAAGTACGCCGCAAAGCCGAGCAGGGACATAATAATTATGATAAGCGCCATTCCTCCGTATTTTGCGGCGGCGGACGCGATCATCGCCGTGTGTATCTGAGCAAGTCCGGTTTTGGTAAAGCCCGCGCCGGTTAGCGGCCCCGCGTCTATTCCGTCCTTGGCGATAATATTAGTATAAGCCGCGTTGTGCAGCCCGATCGCCTTTGCGCCTGATACGGTGGTAAGCAGCCCGTAAGAGACCTCCGACTGATAATTTTTCACGCAGTTAAAGGTGACGTTATCCATGTTCTCGGTGCTTATCACCGCGCCTATCTTCACTTTGCCCGAATTTATCTCTCCGATGCCGCCATAATCGTTTGCTTTTGCGGAGCAAAGCGTTATCTCGTCGCCCTGCGAAAGATGACCGCTGCCGCTGCATACGAAGATAACTTCTTCCCCGTTCGATATTTTTTCGGGGTCGATGCTGCCGCTTATGACATACTTATCCAGGCTGTCTATTACCGAGCTGTCGGCAAGGCTGACCTCTATTTTATCAAGCGTCAGAGCGCCAAGCTCTCCGTCGTCGAAAATATCGGCATATTTCTCATCGGACACGCTGATAAGATAATCCTTTTCCTCTTGCGTTCCGAAAAATATCCTGTCGGGATAGCCCTCTTTTCCTATCATAAACGTATTAGTAAGTACGCCGAACGCCTGCGCTCCCTTAAGCTCATCCGCGACCGCGTCGTCTATGCCGTACTCGGTATCCGCGCCCGCCATGGGAAATTCCCCGATATAGACGGTAGGAGAGCCGGGCGCGCTGTAGTATTCGCTTATGCCGTCAAGCTCAAGATCTATGCCTCCCACCTCGGTGGAAAATTCGTAGCTTTGCGGGGTGTAATTCAAGGTTTGTATGATATTTTCATGATAGAAGCTTTCCTTTTCGGGAGTATCGGCAAAATACATATATCCCAAAGCCGTACCGCAGCAGATAAGCACCAGCGCGGCGGTCTGTACGACGGTTATATATCTTTGTCGAAATACCCGCCCTATGCTGACAAAAAGGCTTGCGGGCTTTTTACCGCGCTTTTTTGTAAGCGGGCGCAGCTTAGACGCAAGCGCTCCCGCTAAAAACGCCGTAACGGTCATTATTACCGAGAAAGCGGCGGAAATGATAAACGGATCGAGGGTATAATTCGTTACCCACTTATCCGCCGTAAATCCCGAATAGGGCGGCATACCCATAAGCTCTGTCTGAAATATGTAGATCGCCATATAGACGAGCGACCCCGCGCCGCAGCCGATAACAAGCTGTACCAGCACGGCAAACAGCCCCTCGGTACAATACATGGCGGCGAGCCTTTTGCGGGAAAGCCCTATTCTCAGCAAAAGCCGATCATGGTTCTTTCTCTGTGCGATTACCGAGCGCAGCACCGAAAATACCGACAGCGCCGCTATCACCATACATACTATCGACAGGCAGAGCAGAAACGCCGTGTCCTGCGTCGCATACTTCTTTAGCAGCTCGGAGGTTGAATATAAATCGTCTATACTTACAGAACTATACCCGTATTTTTGCAATATCTCGTCATATTTAATATACAGATCGTCCTCGCCGTACAAATTGCCCTCGGCTATCCCGCTCAGCATGGTATATTCGTACAGCACATTTGCATTTTCGGGCTTGCCGACAAATATCGACGGTAGGGGCTGTTCGGGCGGGTCGGTCATTCCTTTTCTTGTTGTTGAGGAAATTTCCGACAACGGGCGGTACAGTCCGTAGATCTCGTCTATTATGCCGCTTACCGTATAGGAAACGCCGTCAAGCGTCAGGGTATCGCCCACATCGCCTACCCAGCCGAATCTGTCCAGAACATAACGGTCGGCGGCTATCTCGTTTTCCGACTGCGGAAGCCTGCCGCTTTCCATCGGGATATGACACAGTCCGGCGGGGTCGTCGAGATAGCCGCAGGTGAATTTTTCCGCGCCTGTCCCTGTTTTACCGAGAATGTTTATATGTCCCTCGCTGTACTCCCTGCCGCCCGAAATTTCGGTCAGAAATTCCTGCGACGGCGAGGTCACGATAAGCTCGTACATTCCGTCATAGTCATAATCCGAATGAAGCTGCCGCGCAAAGCTTGAACGCAGCATAAGCAGCGACACGGTGACGACCATATTCATAAGTATCCCCGCAAACAGCAGAGCGAATGCGGTTTTAAGGTGCTTGCGCCAGTATTTTAGAGATATGTAAAATAACGTTTTCATAAATCGCTCCTTATTTTTCTTCTACGTCTATGCCGTGATCGCGTAAAAAATCTATATCCTCCTTGGGATACATTTCCTTTGACGCTTCGACCCGCTTTAGGCTGTCCATTTCGATAAGCCGCTTTATATCGACCGAATCCAGACCGGTTATATCCAATTCTTCGACCGTTGAAAGAGTATAAAGCGCCGAGATGTCAGCCGGTTTTTTATCCGGGTCATAGTCAAACTTCCATATCTCAAGACTTTTAAGATTTTTAAGACCGGTGAGAGGACTTAATGTAGGGATATATGAATGATGCAGGTCAAGCGCTTTCAAAGAGGTGAGCTTCCCTATCGTTTCCAGCTCTTCAACAGTAAAATCGTGTAAGGAAAACTCCAAGTCCTCAAGATACGGCATATTATCCAAAAAAGTAATATCGTCGCCCCAGAAATTAAAAACGGCAAATTTTTTAATCTCTTTCTGCTTAAACAAGGGCGAATAATCTATAGAATCATATCCGAGCATTTTGCCGAATTCGGCGTCGCTGTAATTTCCGCTGTAATAATCATCCAATGCTTCGCCTTTGATATCAGGGTCGTTTTTGGGTGAAAAGCCGATTTGCAGTTCTTCAAGCGAAAGCGGATCAAGAAAATCAAAATTTTTTATTACATTACCTCTGAGGTTGAGGACTTTCAGATCTTTGAAATATGTAAGCTTGTACTGCTCGTTCGGTCTCAGCCGATCGAACCTTAGATCCAGCTCTGTTTCCGCGGTGCTGTGAAATTCGTTGTTTGTGCCTATTATTACAAACGGATGAAAAGCAGCGCAACATATCCCGAACACCGCTATTGCCGAAAGAACAACACCGGCCAAAGTCAATATCACTTTATCTTTACGCTTCATTTATGCTCCCTTCGCCGTTTCTTAATGCCGTCGCTATGCCGAATGCCATTAGAATCAATCCCCGTCAAAACGATAAACCGTTTTATCAAAATTATAACTTATTCTTATTTTGTTTACAATATTTCTATCGTGAATAGCAATTTATGAGCGTGAACGGCGAGATTATCCTGTGACTTTTGTATTAAACTCACACAATTGCTTACTTGAATTATAATCTTTTCTTGCCTAAAAGTCAATACCTTTGCATTAAACGCCTCGTATTTGCATTAAACGGCTGAAAAATCCAAAACCGACCTCATTTGAAGCCGGTTTTGAATATTAATAGAATTTCTTAAAGTCACTCTTTCCTAAAACGCTTATATATAATCCATTTGTCAAAGCTTACCGGAGCAAAGCGGGAGAAAAGCAGCGCCGCTGTGATCAGCAGGCGTGCCGGAAATAAAAATTATACGCTTTTTTAGGCTGTATTTTCATGGTTATGATCCCCTTTTGCTTAATTTGAGATCGGATAATTCTATTTTGACATAGCGTTTTACGGCGTTTTCTCGTGTACGACTTTAGTGGTGACCGCCCCGTTATTCCACGCCCTTTAAGCTTTCCACAACGGACGTTTTGAAGCTCTTAAAGGACGCATACAGGGATATCAATATCACAAGGGCGAAATATACCGGCGCATAGACAGCTATTTCCCACATCGAAAACATCGCTGCCGAATACCCTGACAACAGCGAAACGGCAAGGCACAGCCCGCCGCCGAGAAGAAGTCCGAGTAAAAAGGCGGCGGCAAGGTAAACAAGATTTTCGGTAAGCAGCAGCTTAAAAAGCTGAGCTCGGGTCATTCCCGCCGCACGTAAAGCGCCGAATATTCTGCGCCGCCTTGATATTTTTGCCGACAGCGAGCTTATCAGGCTTATCACCGAGAAAACTCCTAATGTAACGCACACTGTTTTGGATATCGCCAAAAACGCATTATATACCTGCTGCGCCGATTCGGACTGCTGAATGTTATCCGTCACCCATAACGATAAGCCGCCGGATTTATAATACTGCTCTATATCGTTTATCACCTCTGCAAGCTTAGCAAAATACTGCTTATCCTTGACTGTAAGGGCAACACGGTTATATCCGGCGTTGATATTAAGGGCGTCATAAGCGTCTATCGACCATATATTTCCTCTGCTAAGCTCTTTTATCAAGGAAGCGTTTTCTGCAAGCTTTATATCCGCCACTGCGCAGACAGTCACCTCGAAGTCCAGCATACGCGGCTTTTCTTCGTCGTTGTCGGAGAATAAAACCGCGTATCTTATCCTGTCGCCAACATTATCGTTTTTATCGGTGGAGATCACCTGCGTTCCGTCTTTGAGCGCGGATATATTTATTTTTCCCTTGATTACATATTCGTTCAAAGTCTCCAGCGTTTCGTCGGATACGCCGCTTATAACCGTTTCTTTAAGCCTATATCCGTCCGGATAGCCCATATCTTTCGCCGTTTGCATAAGGCTTTCGTCTTGGTTTTCCGTGCCGCTGTAAATGGTTTCATCGACCAGTTCATATGGTTCAAAGCAAGCCATGCCGATTATCTGCTTTGTGTCTGGATTATCGTATAAAGCCGCATAATCAGTCTTTGTTATGCCCTTTACCGAATCCGAGGATACCTCGCCCGGCATTTTTGTGTATGCGGTATCAATATGAAAATCATACGGACGTGTAAGGCTGCTGATATCCTTAAGTAGCGCCACGCCGATAAAGGAACAGAAAACCATTATCACTACCGAAATAAACACCGTAATGCAGGCTGCGGTGATCTCTCCGGCGTTTTGCAAAAAGCTCTTTACCGCATATAAAACGTATGGATTTTGAGAGGTGAAATTTGTGCCGCTTTCGGTAACGCTCGCCTTCGGCTTAAGATTTTCTATCACCGGCTTATTTACCGAACTTACAATGCTTAAATACGAGAACAGCACCGCAAGCAGAAATATCCCTGCCACACCTAAAATGCACACAAGCCCCGCCTGCGCCGCGTTTTGGTTCGCGCCGAATATATCGCTTATCCAAAATGAGGAAACAAACGCCGCCGCACCCGCAAGTATCGCACAGGGAGCGGCGAGCATAGCCGTTCGTAAAATAAATACCAGCGATATCGTCTTGACCGAAAATCCGGCGGTTTTGAGCATGCCCGCCTGCATGATGTTCCCACGCGAGGATATCATGGTTATCGAAAGAAGTATTAACGCCGTAACAATAAGCATAAGCAGGATAATAAAAAATACCGCGCCGCTGTCGGATATCCCGGTAATTA
Organism: uncultured Ruminiclostridium sp.; assembly: GCA_947630685.1. Lineage (GTDB taxonomy): Bacteria > Bacillota > Clostridia > Oscillospirales > Ruminococcaceae > Ruminiclostridium_E. The sequence goes on from CANRII010000006.1 coordinate 43,951, forward strand.
CCATTATATCGCTGTTGCGCTGATTTGGAGTATATGCTATGGCGCTGCCGTTTTCTACAAGCTGTTTTGAAATCGTATCAACGTCCGTTCCGTCTGTAAATTTCACGCTTACAAAGCTGTACGGCACGGCATATGAAAAGTCCTCGCTCACCAGCGCATTTATCATCGGGACCGAGCGGTCGTTCCACTGCATATTGGATATATTGTTGATAACGCCGCAGATTTTCATTGAGCGTTCTTCACCGTCGGAAAGCGTAAAAGTTATTTCATCGCTGACAGCCGATCTCGGGTATACCAAACTGAGAAAAGAACGCTCAAGCGCGATCTCATTGCTGTTTTGCGGAAAATTACCCTCCAGTAATGTTATGCAATTAAGCGCTATGGCGTTTTCATCGGCGTGACCCATTACTATCGGTCGGTCGGAATAGTCCTCGTTTCTTATTGCCGAGCCTGTTACATAAATCGTACCGCGTTTAGTTATATCTAAAGAGGAAAACTCATCGGCATTTTTCACGGCAAAAACAGCGTCATGCACGCCGTAGGTCATATCCATGCGCTTTTCGTTTCCGGCATTCCAGCTAAACAGGAAAAGCGCCTGCAAAACAAAAAACAATGACGCAAAAAAGTAAAACAGCGCGGTTATAATGCTTTTACGCCTGTTTAATATTATGGTGCGGCTGACATAATGCAGTATATATTTCATTCTGCCACAACCTTTCCGTCGCGCAGAATTACAGTCCTGCCGCCTTTTGAGGAGAAATCCGCGTCGTGGGTGACGATAACTACTGTTTTATTAAGCTCCTTGTGCAGCTTGAGCAGCAACCGCTGCACAGATTCCGACGACGCAGAATCAAGATTTCCCGTAGGTTCGTCACACAAAATAACAGACGGGTCGGTCATAAGCGCTCTGGCGATAGCTACCCTCTGCTGTTGTCCGCCCGAAAGCTGAGAGGGCAAGTGCTTTAACCGTTCCGAAAGTTCAAGAGCCGTTACAAGATAATCGAACAGCTCTCCGTCGATCTTTTTTCTTCCCAGATATACGGGGTATTTTATGTTTTCCTCGGCGTTAAGCTCCGGAATAAGATTGTAATCCTGAAATACAAAGCCGATATTATCACGGCGAAATACCGACAATTCGCTCTCTTTTTTATCGGTGATGTTTATATCGTTGTAAAAAACCCCGCCGCTGTCGGGTCTATCCAGACCGCCTATAATATGTAACAGCGTTGATTTTCCCGAGCCGCTTTTCCCGATTATAAAAAGCAGCTCGCCGTCGGGTATCTCAAGATTTATCCCCTCAAGAGCGGCTATAGTGTTGTCCTTGTCAAGCTTATAGCGCTTTGTTATATCGTTTATCTTTATCATTGCCTGCGCTCCTTATTTTGCATAAGCTTAACGAAAAGTCGGTTTATATAGTAGCCCAACGCACACCCCGCCGCCGAAAAGATGATAGCCGCGGTATCGTTTCTGACTCCCATTGATATACCGATAAAGTATAATATCAATATCAACAGTTCAACAGGCAGCACTACACAGACAGTTAAGGTCACATATTTTCCCGTGCTGTTCAGATTAAATAAAACCGGCGCAAAAATACCCCACAGCAAAGCTAAGATAAACGCCGCCGCAAATCCGTTAAAATAATATGATTCCGGCAAGCCGGCCATTGCTGCAAACGGGATAGGGTTATATCCTATCCATTCTACATCGTCAAATGAAAATTGTTCGCCTATTCCGATAAAAAGCCGATAAAAGAGCGCTGCAACAAGTATCACAGCACAGCCCACCTGTTTTAATTTCAGCTTTCGCGCAAAAGCAAAACCGAGCGCAACACAAATCAGCGCAAAAGCCAGCATTGTTAAAAATATCGCAGTGTTTAATCTCATGGTAATACTCCTTTTTTGTTACATTTTAGTGAATTTTTGCTGAAACTTAGCCGAATAAGTTGATACACGGCCGAATAAAATTTGACGGTTTTTCAGATGACGACGACCACTTCCTTTGTCAAAATTATAGCCGATTATTCCCGTATTTCCAATATTGCCATCGTGAATAAGCAGTATACGAGCGTAAACAGCAGAATTACTTTGCTTTTCCTCCTTTGCAAAAATTAAGCTTATACAATTGCTTACTTGAATTATAAGCTTTTCTTGCCTAAAAGTCAATACCTTTGCATTAAACGCCTGAATAAGTATATTTATGTAGTATTTTGCGCATAAGAAAATCAGTTATGATCGATCGACTTTTCAGATGATTTAGTCAAAATCATAGCTGATTATTTTTGTTCATTTTTGCTTTAACGCGCCGAAGCTGTTTTCGGTATAGATAAGTATAAGGTCATTGTGACGGATAATACTGAACGTGATAAAGCGTTTTCCGGCAGCTCCTCGCACGCCTAAAAAGCGTTATCGAGAAGATTTGAAATGATAGCTGTCCTGTCAAGCTCGGCCATAAAATCAAGCCTTGAAAACCGTATATCCAAGTTGAATTTTATGTTATTCTTATCTACGATCAGCCGCTTGCTGTTAAGTATCGGTATGTAGTTTTCGAAATAATTTCCGAGCCGTTACCTGAATGCTTTGGGTTGTGCTGTTAGCGTTTCAAAGGTGACGGCAAACGGGAATTTTTCTATCCAAATTCACTTTGCCAGCAAGTAACTTTCATCCACCCTGCGGCATATTTCATCCGTCAAAACCGTTCCGTCCAAAATGATCGTGTACCAATGCTTCTTATTCATGTGCCAACCGGGGAAAAATCGTGTGTTATCAATGAGGTTTTCCATTTCTTCCGGCGCGATGCGCAGGTCGATAATTTCCACGATCTCATCAGATGGGATTCCAAGTTTGCGGCGGGAAACAGTCAGCAAAGCGCCGTACCATTTTTCATTGTCCTTCCGACGCCATACGGCATTATCGGGAAATTTATCCCATAGATATTCAAGCTCGTCACCGTATTTTTCACGAACATAGGCGATGAGCGCAACGGACTGCTCCGCCTTGAAGACCGCCGTCTCATAGCAGTTATCTGCTATATCCTGCAAGATGTTTGTTACAGCCGTTCTGACCTCGCCGACAAATGCGCCGACCGCGTCTGTTTTGTAAAGGACATATTCCTCGCCGGTGGCAGTTTCCGTCAATTTCGTATCCGGCGCTGTTCCTTTGCCGATGGTGATCTCCAACGCAAAGGCATTGTCAAGAATATTCGTACCGTATCTGTAGCTACTGCGTATTTTCTGAAAGCCGTAACTTTCCAGCCTTTCGGGAACAGCCTTTTTTCGCAGAAAAATATCTTCAAACATGGTATCGTCACCTCCGTAAAACAAGATTGGGTGGGTTATTCCCAAACGTCAAGCTTCCTGTCTTTATAATAAAACTCCCTATCCTTTTCGCCAATCTCACGAATAACCTGACAGGGAACGCCAAAGGCGACAACATTCGCGGGAATATCATGAGTCACAACGCTCCCTGCTCCGATAACAGAATTATCGCCTATCGTAATTCCGGGCATAATTTGGGAGCCGGAACCTATCCAAACATTTCTCCCAATATGGATAGGAAGATTGTAAACATAGTGGTGTTCACGCAAAATCGGCAGAACAGGATGCCCCGAAGTGGTAAAGACAACATTCGGAGATACCATTGAATAATCACCGATATAGATATGCTCATCATCAACAAATGTGACATTTGAATTTATATATATTCCTTTTCCCAAATGGACGTGTTTACAGCCCCAGTTCGCATTGAGAGGCGTTTCAACTGTGCAGCCCGTTCCTACTTCCGCGAATACTTCCCGCAGAAGTTTCTGCCGAAGCTCCGTTTCGGTAGGCAGCGTACGATTATACTCTGTCATTTTGTTTTGATAGATGTGCTGGTCGCCGAGTAATGCGGGGTCGTCATAGCGGTATGGCAGACCTTGCTGTTTCCGTTTAACATTATCCATTATTCAAATCCTCCTTAAATTTTGATTTGCCGTATCAATTGTTACTCAGACAAACGGGAATTGTACTTATATCTTTTTCAATTCTGCTATGGCGGCATAATGCAAAACATCAAATTCTTCAGGAGCAATTTCAGATAAAAGTTTCAAATGTTCCTGCTCCCAAGCGTTTATCTCATCTTCCGACAGAGAAGCTCCGATCCCCCGACAGGCTTTCATCCTGCCATTCCAGCTTTCCCGTGTAAAATGCACATTTATAGGATATTCCTCATGGTAAACAAGCTCAAATCGCTCCTTATAACATTCGGGGATAAATATCGGGTGGATCGTCTCTCCCGCGCCGCTCCAATCAGGGCTGTATTTTAACAC
>CANRII010000007.1 GCA_947630685.1 uncultured Ruminiclostridium sp.
CAAGCCCGAAACATCGGCACCGGAGACCTCAAAGCCCGAAACATCGGCACCCGAGACCTCGGCACCCGAGACTTCGGCACCTGAAACTTCGGCACCGGAGACTTCGGCACCTGAGACCTCCGCACCCGAGACCTCGGCACCCGAGACCTCCAAGCCCGAGACTTCGGCACCTGAGACTTCTGCACCGGAGACCTCGGCACCTGAGACTTCAGCACCCGAAACTTCTGCACCCGAAACTTCTGCACCCGAAACTTCTGCACCTGAGACCTCCGCACCTGAGACTTCAGCACCCGAGACCTCGGCACCTGAGACATCGGCACCTGAGACCTCCGCACCTGAAACTACCAAGCCGGAAACCACCGTTCCCGATACTACCAAGCCGGAAACTACTGTTCCCGAAACTACCGATACGATAACCGCGGGCGACCACGGCGATAATCAGCAGGATAACCCGATAACCGGCGTAGTTCTCTCTGGCGGTACAGCTGCGATAGGTTCGCTTATCGCGATGGCGGCAGCTTTCGCACTTAAAAAGAAAAAGAAATAACTTTTCCGATGATTCGGATATATAAAAAATGATTTTCAGCTTTACATATCGGTTTACCGTTTTGTAAAAGCATTTGATCCCGCTTACCAAAAATTAAAGCGGGATCTTCTTTTTATCATTCGACATTATGTTTTTGATTTTTGAAATTTTACAAAAATTTGTTTTGGAATTATCATATTTTATACACAATTAGATGTTAAACTATCCAACGTAATAAGAAAATCGAAAGGAGCAGGCAATGTCTTATCTGAACACATTTAAGCGAAAAGAACTTAAATTTGCGCTCAGCGAGGAAAAATTCCGCAGCCTTTGGGATAGACTTGAGGGAATGGTGATTGCGGACAAATACGCCAAGGAAACCATATCGAACATCTATTTTGACAACGACTATGACGAGCTGATACGCACTTCGCTGTCAAAGCCCGTGTATAAGGAAAAGCTCAGGCTCAGATGCTACGGCGTGCCGAACGACGACACGACGGCTTTTGCGGAGATAAAGAAAAAGTATAAGGGCATAGTTTATAAACGGCGCGAGTGCATGAGCTACGCCGAGGCGTATAATTGGCTGGTAAACGGCGCCGCGCCCTTGCAAGAAACGCAGGTGACCGGCGAGATAGATTACATTATAAAAAAATACTCTCTTTATCCCAAGATAGCGATATTCTACGACAGAACGGCATATTACGCCAAAGACGACGAGGAATTTCGCATAACGTTTGACAGCAACATACGCAGCAGGACGACGCAGCTTGATTTAAGAATGGGGACTTTCGGTGAACTGCTGGAGGATCAGCCGTACTGCGTAATGGAGATAAAGGCGGTCGGCGCGGTACCGGTCTGGCTTACCGATATACTTTCCGAGCGGCAGATATATCTGGGCTCGTTTTCAAAGTACGGCAGTATATATAATCAACGTATCCGCGACGGTGCGGCTCAAAAAAACAAGGATAGCGAGGATAACAGCAAATGTTTTCAAGTGTCATAAACCAGGCAGAGGGGCTGACTTTACAGTCGAGCTTGATATGTATTCTTTCGTCGATCGCGCTGGGGCTGCTGGCGGCGGTGGCATACCGTATAAATAACCGCCACGCCTCAAAAAATATGTTGGTATCGCTTATGGTGCTGCCGGTGCTGGTGCAGGCGGTAATTATGCTGGTAAACGGCTCGGTAGGGGCAGGTATCGCGGTAATGGGCGCGTTCAATCTGGTAAGATTCCGCTCCACTCCCGGAAATTCCCGCGATATATGCTATATTTTTTACGCGATGGGACTGGGACTTGCCACCGGAATGGGATATATCGGCTTTGCGGTGCTTCTTGCGTTTGCGGCGGGCATAATATTGGTGGTAGTCAGCTTTATCCCCGGACTTTCGCAAAACAGCGCGGCAAAGTTACTTAGAATTTCTATCCCGGAAAATCTCGACTACAACGGCTGTTTTGACGATATATTCAATGAATATTGCGGCAAGGCGAACCTTATTCAGGCGAAATCCGCCGGAATGGGAACAATGTTCGATCTAAGATATGAGATAATCGAAAAGGACGCTAAACGCGAAAAAGAGATGATAGACAAATTGCGCTGCCGCAACGGAAATCTTCCGATATCCTGCGGGATAATGCCCGCTAATCCGGAAGAGCTTTAATAAAAAGGAGAAATATTATGAAAAAGAAAAGCATACTCGTGCTGCTTAGCTTATGCGTTTTGCTGTGCGGCTGTGAATATGAAAACACCGGTGCATCGGAACCGGAAAACAGCGATGTTTCCGGCAATACGTCCGTTACGTCGGCTGAAAGCAGCGGGGAAGATACCACGGCAAGCAGCACCGTGGCTGCTCCTTCACAGGGTACGGCAACGAACGCCGATACAAAAATTTCCTTTGACGGTTCTTCGGTTAATATAACGGGTGAAAACGCAAAAGCAGAGGGCAGCGTAGTTACGATAACCGGAGCGGGCGCGTATGAACTCAGCGGCAGCGGCGACGGTCAGGTCGTTATAGAGGCGGGCAAGGACGATAAGGTGACGCTTATATTAAACGGTCTTGACCTTACCTGCGCTTCGTCTGCGCCGATATATTGCATAAACGCCGATACGCTGACCGTTGAGTTAGCCGACGGCTCGCAAAACATACTGACCGACGGAGAAAATTACACTCTTGCAAGCGGCGAGGACGAGCCGGACGCCGCGCTTTTCAGCAAGGACGATACCGTTATAACCGGCGGCGGTTCGCTGGCAGTAACGGCAAACTATAAGGACGGGATAAAGTGTAAGGACACTTTGGAGATAACCGGCGGAAATATCACCGTCAACTCGGCTGACGACGGAATAACAGGCAAGGACAGCCTTGTTATAAGCGGCGGCAGCGTTACCGTAAAAAGCGGCGGCGACGGACTTAAATCCACCGAGGCCGACGACGCGCAGCTTGGATATATCACGCTGGACGGCGGTACTTTCAACATTGACGCTCAGGGTGACGCTGTACAGGCGCAGACCGCGCTTACCGTAAACGGCGGGGAATACACTATAGTTACCGGCGGCGGCAGCGCGGGGGTACAGCACTCCGACTCGGGAAATTTCGGCGGGGGAAGATTTGACAGATTCTCCGCCGACGGAAATTCGCCGTTCGACTTTGATACCATGACCGACGATTCCGGCAGCAGCACGAGCACTAAGGCTTTCAAAGCCGATACCTCGATAACCGTAAATAACGGCACATTCAGCATAGACAGCGCGGACGACGCTTTCCATTCCGCCGACGTTACTATAAACGCAGGAGAAATTTCGATCTCCACCGGAGACGACGCTTTCCACGCAGATAATAAGCTGACGGTGTCGGGAGGAAATATAGATATCCCGTCCTGCTACGAGGGACTTGAGGGCATGACGATAGATATAACCGGCGGCACGGTAGCTCTTACCGCGCTTGACGACGGGTTAAACGCCGCAGGTGGAGATAACGCCGGAGCATGGGGCTTTGATCCGGAGGGTTCGGATGATTATTATATCAATATAACCGACGGAGATATAACGGTCAACGCGTCCGGCGACGGCATTGATTCAAACGGCAGCGTGACCATGAGCGGCGGCAGTGTAATAGTTTACGGTCCTACCAACAGCGGAAACGGCGCGTTGGATTATCAGATGAGTTTTAAGCTGACGGGCGGCACGCTTATCGCTTTGGGTGCGGTCGGCATGGCTCAGGCTCCGTCCGAATCGTCGCAGCCCTGCTATTCGCTTAATTCCGATGTTGCGGCAAATACCGAAATATCGGTGAAAGATTCTTCCAGTAACAGTATACTGAGCACCGTTACTCCTAAAAACTGCCAGTCGATAATAATATCCTCTCCCGAGCTTAAAGCCGGTACCGAATATACCGTATATTCCGGAGAAAACGCTGTCGGCAGCTTTACCGCAGAAAACGGCGTTACAGGCAGTACCGCGGGAGGCATGGGAGGCCCCGGCGGCGGTATGGGCGGCTTCGGCGGACGCGGCGACAGACCTATGTGGTAAAATTATTGCTCTGTTGGAAACAGCAGAGCAATTTTGTTGTTTTGCACAAATTTAATTAGTTATAACTAACCGATAACGAAAAAATGACGAATTTGTATTTTTCTTAGGAAAACTGTTGACTTTTTTCTCTTAACGGTATATAATAATTAATGGTTAGCAGGTGCTAACCATTAAAACAGAAATAAAGTTAGCTTAGACTAATTATAAAGGAGCGTTTGGATTGATGCCGCTAACGTTTGCTGCTGTCGGTGAGGAGAACATAATAAAAAAGATAGGCGGTAAGCCGGAGGTGAGAAAGCACCTTGAAAATCTCGGCTTTGTCGTAGGCGGAACTGTTACCGTGATAAATGCTTTAGGACAGAACGTTATCGTCAACGTTAAAGAGGCGCGTATCGCGATAAGCAGCGAGATGGCTCAGAAAATCATGATCTAGGCCGAAAAACGCCGACGTCGGTTCGACAAAGCCGTCTGTCGGTAATTACATAAGAGGCCCGGACATACAATATACAGGAGGTAAGGCTATGAAAACATTAAAGCAGGCTAAGGTCGGCGAAACGGTAAAGACCGTAAAGCTGCACGGCGAGGGTGCTGTAAAGCGCCGCATAATGGATATGGGTATCACAAAGGGCGTTGAGATATACATACGTAAGGTAGCTCCGCTCGGCGATCCTATCGAGATAACCGTCCGCGGATATGAGCTTTCACTCAGAAAAGCCGACGCGGAAATGATAGAGATCGAATAACGGATACTTTTTAATTTTATTGCGTTTTATTACGCAAGAGTTAGTGCATACTAACATTAAAGTGCGGCACTTCGCCGTAAGGAAAGGAAGGATATAATAAATGGATATTAAAATCGCTCTTGCGGGAAACCCCAACTGCGGCAAAACGACGCTGTTCAATGCGCTGACCGGCTCTAATCAGTTTGTAGGAAACTGGCCGGGCGTTACCGTCGAGAAAAAGGAGGGCGGCCTTAAAAAGCACGAGGGCGTCACTATCACCGACCTGCCGGGCATTTATTCGCTGTCGCCGTACACGCTTGAAGAGGTAGTGGCGAGAAATTACCTTATAGGAGAGCGCCCGGACGCAATACTCAATATCGTGGACGGCACAAACCTTGAGAGAAACCTTTATCTTACCACACAGCTTACCGAACTGGGAATACCGGTAGTCATCGCGATAAACATGATGGACGTGGTGAGAAAGAACGGCGATAAGATAAACACCGACGAGCTTTCCCGCGAGCTTGGCTGCAAGATAGTGGAAATATCCGCATTGAAAGGCACGGGCATAATGGAGGCTGCCGAAGCCGCTATAGAAGCGGCGCAGGGCAAAAAGGCGGTGCCTATGCACACCTTTTCCGGCGCGGTAGAGCACGCTATAGCGCATATAGAAGAGGCGGCGGTGCATGACCTTCCCGAAGAGCAGCAGCGCTGGTACGCGATAAAGATATTCGAGCGCGATGAAAAGGCGTTAGCTCAGATGAATATTCCCGCTGACAAGCTGGCTCATATAGAAGAGGACATCAAAGCGGCGGAAGCCGAGCTTGACGACGACTCGGAAAGCATAATCACCAACGAGAGATATGTATACATAGCGCAGCTTATGAAAGGCTGCTATAAGAAAAAGAGCGCGGGCAAGCTGTCCACCTCCGATAAAATAGATAAGGTGCTTACCAACCGCTTTGCGGCATTGCCTATATTTGCGGTGATAATGTTCCTTGTGTATTATATTTCGGTAACCACCGTAGGCACATGGTGTACAGACTGGACGAACGACGGACTGTTCGGCGACGGCTGGCATTTATTCAATATCGGCGCGTCCCAGTATGAGCAGGCAATGAGTGAATATGCCGAACAAAACATCTTCACCGACGACATTGCCGCAACGGTAAAGAGCGCGGCGGACGCCGGAGTTATCGGCGCGGACGAGGTGTTAGGCGCGGTAGAGGACAAGGACTTCGGCGCGTTCGACGAGGCTTACGGCTCATACGGTGAGGCACTTGCCGAGGCGGGCTATGATATTTCCGAAACGGTAGACGCGGCTTTGGAGGAAGCGCCCGCTCCCGAGGATTACGGCGTATGGGTACCCGGTATACCTAAGCTCGCCGCTGACGGTCTGGAGGCTATAAACTGCGCCGATTGGCTGGAAAGCCTTATCGTTGACGGTATAATCGCCGGTGTAGGCGCTGTCCTCGGATTTGTACCGCAAATGTTTGTGCTGTTTATATTCCTTGCGTTCCTTGAAGCTTGCGGATATATGGCGCGTATCGCGTTCGTTATGGATAGGATATTCCGCAAATTCGGTCTTTCCGGCAAATCGTTCATACCTATGCTGATAGGCACCGGCTGCGGAGTACCGGGCATAATGGCGTCGAGAACTATCGAAAACGAGCGCGACCGCAGAATGACTATCATGACAACGACGTTTATCCCCTGCGGAGCAAAGCTGCCTATCATCGCGATGATAGCGTCGGCGCTTTTCGGCGGCGCGTGGTGGGTAGCGCCCAGCGCGTACTTTGTCGGAGCGGCAGCGATAATCGTATCCGGTATAATTTTGAAGAAAACCAAGATGTTCGCCGGAGATCCCGCACCGTTTGTAATGGAGCTGCCCGCATACCATTGGCCGACGGTAAGCAATATTCTGCGCAGCATGTGGGAGCGCGGCTGGTCGTTCATCAAAAAGGCGGGTACTATCATACTGCTTTCTTCGATAATCGTCTGGGCAGGCTCGGTATTCGGAGTGGTCGACGGCTCGTTCGTATTTGATCCCGAAATGGATATCGAAAACAGCATACTTGGCATGATCGGCAACGCTATCTGCTGGATATTCGCACCGCTGGGCTTTGGCATTATCAAGGCGGCTATCGCTACTATCATGGGACTTGTCGCAAAGGAAGAGGTAGTAGGCGTATTCGGTGTGCTGGACTTTGAAGGGCTTTCGCAGCTTGCGGGATATTCCTTCCTGCTGTTCAATCTGCTTTGCGCACCCTGCTTTGCGGCTATCGGAGCTATCAGACGCGAGATGAACAGCGCAAAGTGGACGTGGTTCGCAATAGGTTATCAGTGCGTATTTGCTTACGTCGTTTCGCTTATCGTATATCAGGTAGGCTCGGTATTCACCGGAAATATCAACGTGGTAGGATTTATCGCCGCGCTGCTGCTTGCGGCAGGTATGGTATTCCTGCTTGTAAGACCTTATAAGGAGTCCACAAAGCTCACCGCAAAAATAAAGAGCTGACGGCGCGCCCTCTCACGCCGTAAATAAGAACGGAGATGATAGTATGCCCGGTATAATTTCAACAATTATCGTATCGCTTATAGTTGCGCTGGTAGTTGTCGCAGTCATCGCTTTCATGATAAAAGATAAAAAGAAAGGGAAAAGCTGCGGCGGATGCTGTGGCTCCTGTTCCGGCTGCGCTATGAGCGGAAAATGCCATCAGACGCAGGGCAAATAGCACGACGTTCTTTTCTCGATATCAAAGGGACAACAGAACTTGTCCCTTTGTTTTTGAGATGAAGTTTGCCTAAACTAACTATATTGTGCTGAATCAAAAGAAAGGGGCTGCTTGTATCATGGACGAAAGCTCGGTCGTTTGGATAATCGTGGCGGCGGCGGTCATACTGCTGTTTGCCGCTGCGGTGATAAAAAGCTATATGAAAAAGCTGTCGCAGGGCTGCTGCGGGTCGGGCGGCGATAAGAAAGCGAAAAAGATAAAGGTCGCCGACCGAAACAGAGCGCACTATCCGTTCAAGGTGATACTTACCGTTGACGGAATGGTATGCTCCGGCTGTGAAACGCGGGTGGAAAACGCTCTGAACGTTCTTGACGGGGTATGGGCGACCGCCGACGCGGGCAGCGGAAGCGTCACCGTGCTGCTTAGATCCGAGCCGGACGAGCAAGCGCTGCGCAGAGCGGTAAATTCCACCGGAGCATATACCGTTATGAAAATATCATGACTGATTTTCGGGAAAGGAAATTGAATGAGCGTAGTTATAGTAGGCGGTAACGACTGCATGGTACGTCAGTATAAGGAGCTTTGCGATGAGCATGGCTGCGACGCGAAAGTATTTACGCATATAAAGGGGATAAAACATATAGGAAAGCCGGATCTTCTGGTACTTTTCACCGGCACAATGTCGCATAAAATGCTGCACAGCGCTTTATGCGGGATAGACCGGACTACCGTGGTGGAACGTTCGCATTCCGCCTCGATGTCCGCGCTGAAAGCGATACTTAAAAAACACGTCGACAAATAATGCCGACGCGTTTTTTTATGAAGTTATCATATCGATATCATTAGACATCAGCTTTTTAACAGCCGACATCTTTACGTAATAGCTTGTTAAAAGCACCACGTCTGCTCCCGCCCAAGCGAGGACCTCCGCCCAGAAGATACCCTCCGTTCCTATCAGCATAGGCAGTAAAAATATCGTGGCTGTCCGCATAACAAATTCCGCTGCGCCGGAAACCATCGGCATTACCGTATCGCCCAGCCCTTGCAGCGATGAACGGTAGATATGCAGCAGATAAAGCACCGGCAGGAACGCCGACATAACGCAAAGATAGTGGTATGCTATATCTATTGTTTTCTCAGCGTCCGCGGGTTCTCCTGAAATGAACGCGCCGACTATGTACCGGCCGAAAAGAAGCATTACTGCGCTTATTATCGCGGCGGTCACAACGCCTACCAGTACGCCTACGTGAACGCCTTTATTTATGCGTTTTATATTATTAGCACCGTAATTCTGTCCGACATAGGTCGTCAGCGCGAATCCGTAAGAGATAGCGGCAATTTCAAGTATGCCGTAGAGCTTATTTGTAGCTGTAAATCCGGCGATATACAAAACGCCGAAGCCGTTTATTACGAACTGCACTATCAGACCGCCTACCGAGATTATCAGGTTCTGAAACGCAAACGGCATGGCGAGCTTTAACAGCTTTCCGGCAAGCCTTTTGTCAAAACCGCGTTCGTTTTTCGGAACATGTACCAGCTCCAGCTTTCTCAGCGAGATAAAGCATATCACCGCCGATACCGCCTGACCGATAAGCGTGGCGGCGGCCGCTCCGGCGACTCCCCACTCAAAGACCAGCACAAACAGCAGGTCAAGGACGATATTGCACAGCGAAGCGGCTATCATCGCAAGCAGCGGCGTTTTGCTGTCGCCGATAGCGCGTAAAACTGACGCTAAAAAATTATATGCCATTACGATAGGCGCGCCCGCAAATATCACGCTGAGATAGGCGACCGTTATGGGAAATATCTTCGACGGAGTACCAAGAAGTCTGAGTATAGGCTGTAAAGATATAAACGCAAAGCACATTATGCCTATAGTGCAAAGAACCGAGAGCTTAAGCGAGGTCATGTATGTTCTTTTGAAGCTCTTTTCGTCATTTGCGCCGAAATTCTGTGCTAAGCGAATGGAAAACCCCTGCGCAAATCCTTGTATAAGGCTTAAAACCAGCCAGTTGAGCCACTCGCCGTTGCCTATCGCGGCAAGCGCGTTCAGTCCCAGCTTGTTGCCTACGACCATCGAGTCCACTAACGTATAAAGCTGCTGGAATACATTTCCCACCATCAGCGGCATCGCAAAGGATAGAAGTATTCTCAGCGGTGAACCGAAGGTCATATTCTTTACCGACGTCATAAAAGCCTCCCGTAATTTAACATGTGTGAAACCGCCGAGCTGTAGGCGGCCGATCATCCCCGCATAAAGTTATAGCATAGAAACCGATAAATGTCAAGCAAAAGGGCTTTAATTCATTAAATATGTATTGACTTTTTATTTTTGAGGTGATATAATAAACATGTGTGTTTTCGTTAATTTTTTAGTTTGCGATAACATCGACAGGAGGCTGCTCCGGAGAGCTCATTTTGAGAAAATAATAAGGGAATGATCCAAATGTCTTTTTCCGGAAAGCGGTATATCCTCCTATCCGGAGGGGAACAATATCTTAATCTTTCGTTAATTTTAGTAATTACGAAAAATCCAGGCGGTTTTGAACCGCGTTTAAGCCGTGAGAACTGAGCTTTTCAGCTTCGCGCTTATACCGCATGAAGGCGCGCAGGAGCTTTATTATCGCAACGACGGGTTCCGGACTGAAAACGGCGGACTTTCAGCTGATAAGCCCGGCGCGTCAGTTATGTTCAACACATATTTTAATTTGATCTCTGTCGGGAAAATGCGGCGGTGCTGCGATATTTTTGCGATAAGCTGTGAGGCAATATTCACCGGTGCGCTGCGCTTTGAGTTCTTTGCTGACGACGGAAAATTGCTTTTTGACGGGACAAGCGGCGTTTCGGTAAAGCTTGACGACGTTCCCGAAAATGCCGAGTACCTGTATCTGAAGCTTACCGCGCTGTCCGAGAATGTATGGATAGAAAAAATAACCGTGCTGGCGGAATGTAAAAGCGTTCGCAAGATACTTCCCGCGATAGTGATATGCACATATCATCGTGAGCGATTCGCAAAGAAAAACGCGACCCTGCTTGCAAAATATTTGCGAGAAAGCGGTACTTCCGGGCAGGTCATAGTGGTAGATAACGGCAGGACGCTGACGGATTTCTTTGACGATAGAATAACGCTTATCCCGAACGCTAACGCAGGCGGCAGCGGAGGATTCGGCAAGGGAATGGAGTACGCTGCGCAGCGCGGGTTTACGCACATTATCCTTATGGACGATGATGTGGAATTTGAGCCGATATCGTTTCAAAAGCTGTTCGGCTTTTTGAAAACCGCAAGGAATGAGGATATCAGCGTTGCGGGGACTATGCTGCTTTCGGACGAGCCGTCAAGGTGTTTTGAATCCGGCGGATATTTCGATACCGTAAGCGGCGTGCAAACGGGGTTTTCCTACGGACTGGATATGACAAAGCCGGAAAATCTGTATTTGAACGAACAGGAAAAGAAGATAAATTACGGCGGCTGGTGGATGTTCTGCATGCCGACAAAATACGCCCGAAGCGGGTCGCTGCCCATGCCGTTTTTCATAAAATACGATGACGTGGAATATGCGCTGCGCTGCAAAATGAACATCGTCACGCTAAACGGCGTGGGCGTATGGCACGAGAGGTTCGACGGAAAATACAACTCCGATTCCGAGTATTACAATGTGAGAAATTTTCTGTTGCTGCGAAGTCTGCATGGCGGGATATCTCCGAAAGAGGCAAAAAAATTCGCGCGTTGGCGGATCCGTGAAAAGCTGTGCTGCCAGCAGTATGATATGGCGTATGCCGCGCGGTTGGGCTATCTGGATCATCTGAAGGGAACGGCGTTTTTGGAGAATCTGGACGCGGAGAAAAACCACGAAAAAATACGCAAGCTCAATTATCCCATGCTGGACGAAAATACGCTTTACGAGAAGTACGGAGTGAGATTTTCGCAGGAAAAGCTGGACTTATCGCAGCAAGCCGCTCCGTCGCTTTTCAAAAAGATATTGCTGTACGGACATTTGATACCGAATTGCTTTTGTAAAAAAGATCATGCCGTGACGGACGTCTTTTTTGACCGCAAGGAAATGTACTTCGGCTATAAGACCGCGCTGCATTTCGACAGCAGAACGGGCAGAGGGTATGTGACGAAGAAGAGTTTGAAAAATTTTATATTATATAAATTCAAAAGAGGTACAAAATGAAGAAGATAAAGCTGTTGGTGTGCTATCACAAGCCGGATACTTTGATAAAGAACGAGGTTTTTACGCCTATACATCTGGGTCGTGCGATAGCAAAGAAAGAGATGAAGCCCGATGACCCGAAGCTGAAATGGCTGCTGGATAACATGATAGGCGACGATACCGGAGATAATATTTCCGAGTTTAACCGCACATATAACGAGCTTACCGCGCTTTACTGGGCGTGGAAGAATTACGATAAGCTGGACGATCCCGACTATATCGGACTTATGCACTATCGGCGGCATTTCGTGTTCAACGAGGGCGAGATAAAGGTTTACGAGATACCGGAAATGGAGTCGGAGCATTATCCCGAGATGCTGAATTTTGACCCGGAGCGGCTTTCAAAGGAGCTGGAAAGCTGCGACTTTGCCTGCCATCTCGGCAAGGTGGACGGTATATATAAGCACTATCTTGCAAATCACCGCATAGAGGATATGGAGCTTGCGCTTAAGCTGCTCAAAGAAATGTATCCGCAGTATTCCAAGGCGGCGGACGAATATATGATGCAGGATATAGGAAATTTCTGCAATATGTTCATATTCCCCAAAAAGCTGTTTTTTAAGTATTGTGAGTTTATCTTCGGCATACTGGAGGAGTTCCGCAGGAGAACGGATATTTCCGAAAAGCGCTTTTTCATCTCGGAACGCCTGACCGGCATTTTCATCTACAAGATGATGCAGGAGGGCAAGAAGTACAAGGTATATCCGATAAATTTCGTGTTGGAAAATATCAACATTCCGATAGCTTATCCTATAAATAAGGATAACCTTTTTGCGACCGAGGTTTCAATTATCTCCGCATTGGAAAAGGCAAATAAGGGAACGTCGTTCACCTTTTACCTTATTCACGGGAAGGATATTACCGAGCAGGATAAGAAAAAGTTTGAAAAGCTGACCGAGCTGTACGATATCTGCAAGATAGAATTTATCAGCTCCGAGCTTGAACAGAAATATTATCCGCTGGAAATATCCGAGCGCCTGCCTAAAGTCAAGAAGCTGATATATTTTAATGAAAAAACCATAGCTATGCACGATCTCAGCGAGTTTTACCGCACCTGCAACGTTGATGATTACTATATAAGCGGGCTGCCGGAGGACGTGGTGACGAATGTTTCCGCCGACAGAAAATTGTCAAACGATATTTTTGTGATAAATGCCGACCGATTCAGAAAGCACGATATCTATAATAAGGCAAAACCGTTCATCGGAAATAAATCGCCTGAAAATATCCTTAATCTTTTATGCGAGGATCAGATAGGATTTTTCGCGGAGTGGTTCATTACTCAGGCGGGAACGGTAAAAGAATACGATCTGCCGGTTTTTTCAAAGCAAAAAAACAGAGGGCAGTACCAGCTTGAGGCAACGTGGCATCCGGTGCTGTATTTCGGTAAAAACGAGCCGTGGGTCAACGTGCAGGGCGTGTACAGTAATTTCTGGTGGAACTGCGCGGCAGATTCACCGATGTGGTTCAGATTCCCGACGGTCAAAACCGTTACTGCCGTAAAGCAGCTTAACGACCAGCAAAAAGAGCTTAATCATTTAGGGGAGATAACCCGCAGGATGTGCGGTGACGACCTTGCTTTGACTTTATCTCTTCCTAAGATCAATGCGCTGGAAGTCAGGGTAGATTCCCGCGAAGAAAAGACCGCGGTTCAGCAGATCGCAGTCAGAGATAAAGCGGTCGAAGATGTTGCTAAACAAAATCAAAACGTTTTGCCTTCGGAGCAGCAGCCGCTTGTTGTGATAGGCTCCGCTGAATACGGAAAGTTATCTCTGTTCGGAAAAGCCAAAGTATATCTAAAGACATATGGCTTAAAAATGACTATACGAAAAATTTTTCAAAAACTTTTCGGAAAATAAAAGGAGTGACATAAATGGCTATAGTGTCTGTACTTATACCGGTATATAATGTTGAAAAATATCTGAAGCAGTGCCTTGACAGCGTGATCGGGCAGACCTTTTCGGATATAGAGATAATATGTGTTGATGACGGTTCGACCGACCGCAGCGCATCTATTTTGAAGAAATATGCCAAAAAGGATAAGCGTATAAAAATAATAACCAAGAATAACGGCGGATTGCCTTCCGCGCGTAATGCCGGTATAAATGCCGCGACCGGAGAGTATGTTTCTTTTGTCGACGCGGACGACTATATTCAGCCGGACATGATCAAAAAAATGCTGATGGCGGCTGTAAAAGACAATTCCGAGATAGTTATCTGCGGGGCGAATGTTTTTCCGCGCGACCCTGCGCCGGAGGGTTGGCTTGATTGGGTGCTTTCGCCGGAGAACGCTTACTATGAAACCGGCGACGAAAAGCTGTTGTTTGAAAATCATGCCTCGCGTCCGTTTATCTGGCGGACGTTCATGAAAAGGGAGCTGCTTACCCGCAATAAATTCCAGCTCAACGAAGATATCCATGTCGGCGAGGATAACGCGTTCCAGTTCAGGATATATCCGAAAGCAAAAGGCATAACGCTGATTTCCGATAAGTTGTACAACTACCGCTGGTACCGCGAGGATTCGCTGATGAATTCCATCGTGTATAAAAACGTTGAGAAGAAATGCCTGGCGCATATAAAGATGGTGCTCCATGTCGCACAGGAATGGGAAAGATCCGGCGACATGAAAAAGATGGGTAAAGATTTTCTTCAATGGAGCGTTGAATTTTTATACGACGATTTTATAAAGATGCCGCTCAACGAAAGAGCGGAAAACGCAAAGCTGCTTACAAAAGTATGGACCGACGGTGGATTTTACAAATATCAATACAGTTTTCCGGATCATATACGGGATATGTTCAAGTATTTTTACACCGTCGCCGAGGAAAAGCCGTTTAAGTGTGATGTGTCCGTGATAATAAGCGCCGACTGCGATCACACCTATTTTGAGCAGACGATAGAAAGCTGCCTCGAACAGGATCATAAGAACTTCGAGCTTATAATTATAAATAACGGAGCGAGCGCTTCAACATATTCCGTTATTCATAAGTATCTTCATAAGGATAAGAGAGTACGGGTATACAATACGTCAAAAAGTCATTATACCGACGGATATAATACAGGTATCGTTCTGAGCGCCGGAGATTATCTTCTGTTTGTAAGACCTGATGACTGGCTGGAGGATAAAAATGTGTTATCCGAGTGGCTTAGTACGGCAAAAAGGGAAAAAGCAGATGTATGTCTCAGCCTGAACAAGGAGCTTGACAGCATGTATTATTCCGGAGCGCCGGCAAAGTATGACGAGAATGACAGCACATATTATCTTGAGTGCGTTCTCGGAAATGCAATGTTCCGCAAAAAATTCGTTGTAGATAAAAAGCTGGAATTTACGGATTATTCTATAGAGAGCGGTAAGGTGTTTTTATCCGCCGCTTGTCTGATATCCGGCAAAACTGTAGTAGTCGATAAGCCGATGTATGTGTCAAGGAACGTATATAAGCAAGACTGGATCCCTACCGGAGAATGCGTAAAAGTATTAAAGTCCTTTGCCGACCGACTGGAGCTTGCACAAAAATACAGCTCTGCCGAGCTTCATAACAAGATATTCTCGCTCTTGGTCAGCGATTATTACATGAATCTGCTTATCAATAATACAAAGCCGTATTTCATGACGGTGCAGGAGTGTCCCAACGGCGAAAACAGCCAGTCGGAGACCTTCGAGCAGATAATACGCATACTTAACCTGATAGACCCGGATATGCTGCCGAATGAAGACGGAATATCCCCGACGCTTCCGTCGTTCTTTGCAAGATTCGTGGATGGACGACATAAGTATATCGGCGATATTTCGGATGAATATATAAAAGTGTAATTTTTAGCAGAGGTATTTTTTATGAGTGAAGAATTGGTTTTTGGCGCTGAGACTGAAAATAAGCATTTTGATGTGGGCGTAGTCGGCTGGTGGTACAACGACAACTATGGCGGCACACTTACCTATTATGCTCTTAACAGACTTATCCAAAGCATGGGATATTCTGTCCTTATGATAGAACGACCGACAGGCGACCCGAATTATAAGCCGAATTATTCCACCATCCCCAGAAGATTTGCAAAAAAATATTATAATATAAGCAAAAACTATCATCCGAATAAATTGGGGATACTCAATAATATGTGCAATGCGTTTGTTTCCGGTTCGGATCAGTTGTTCAGCCCTTATTTATGGGAATATTCGGGCCCGCCGTATTATCTGGATTTTACCGCACCCGACAAAAATACTATTTCATACGCTTCTTCTTTCGGCAATTCGTATTCAGCGAGCGAAAAGTTCAAAATGACGATATCGTATTATCTTAGACGGTTCAACGCTTTATCGGTACGGGAAGATTACGGCGTAGATATCATGAGAGACGTTTTTGGATTAAATGTCAAAAAGGTATTAGATCCGGTTTTCGTTTGCGACCCTAAAGAGTATGATAAGCTGATAGCTCGTTCTTCTGCAGATACGAGCGGAAAATATTTTACCAGCTTTATCCTTGACCCTGATGAGGGAAAAAGGAATGCTATACAAAATGCTAAGAAACAATTGGGGTTAAATTATGTGAATTTGATCCATGCTATGGATTTTGAAGAAAATATAAAGAAACTCGGCCTTGACAATGTCAAACCTAACGCAGATATAGAAGATTTCCTCAAATATTATAAAAATGCCGAGTTCATAATCACCGATTCGTTCCATGGTACCTGCTTTGCAATAATATTCCGTAAGCCGTTTATCTCAATAGCTAATAAGCAGAGAGGTACAGGAAGATTTGTTTCTTTGCTCAATGAGCTTGGTTTGCAGGATAGATTAGTCAACGACAGCTCCGAAATATTCAATAGACCAGAATTGTTTGAAAAGATAGATTATACCGAAACAGAGAATAGACTTCGTACTTTACGTGAAGATTCGTATAACTGGCTGAAATCAGTTCTCAACACACCTGTCAGCAAAGCAAAAAACGATTTTCAAATAATGGAAAATCGTCAGAATATCCTTGCAAACAGGGTAAATAAATTGTCTGAGCAGTTAAATGAGTTGAAAAAGAGTAGTTTGCTTAGTCCAATAAATACCTCATCAGCCGGCAGCAATGTGCAAACGGCACAGGGCGTCGTTGAGCAGAAAAATAATAACAGAAACAGCGTAACGGATTTGTTAGATATGTCTCGTTGCACCGGTTGCGGGGTGTGCGCTGAAGTATGTCCGACCGATGCCATTAAAATACAGCAGAATGTCAGAGGATTTTTGAATCCTACTATCGATGATAAGCAATGTATCAATTGCGGAAAATGTGCTTCAAAATGCATAGCTCTAAACCCTAAATACAATAAAAGTATTGAGCCTAAATGTTATGCTGTGATGGCAGACAACGATGTCAGAAAGAAAAGTTCTTCCGGCGGTATGTTCACTTTAGCGGCCGATTACATTCTCGGCATCGGAGGATATGTTTGCGGTGCGGCACTTGACGAGAATTTTAATCTAAACCACATTATTATAGATAATATAAACGAGCTTGATAAGCTGCGTGGCTCTAAATATATTCAGAGCAACGCAGGACAAGTATACCCAAAAATAAAAGAATTGCTCGAAAAGGATAATTATGTGCTTTTTACCGGCATGCCGTGTCAGGTAGCAGGATTATATTCTTATTTAGGCAAAGAATACAAAAAGCTGTACACAATGGATTTGTTGTGCCATGGCATTACTTCACAAAAGGTTTTTGATAAATATAGAGCCGAGGTACTTGAAAAAGACGGAAAACACCTTACCGATATTAAATTTAAGGCGAAAGAGCCGTGGGGCTGGCATGCAGGAATAAACGCCGATTTTTCAGACGGCTCTCATTATGCCGAGCCTTTAGAGCGTGATCCTTATTACATTGCGTATCTCAATTCTATATCTAAAAACACTTCTTGCGGTACATGTACCGTAAACAGATTGCCAAGACAGGGCGATTTAACGATCGGTGATTTCTGGGGAATCAATAATTATGATGCTTCGCTTAACGACGGAAAAGGTACGTCTGTGGTTTTGGTCAACAGCAGCTCCGGTGATGAATTATTAAAAAAATCAGGCGAAAAAGCGATTCTATTAAAAGAGATGCCGCTGAAAGCTGCAATCGCCGGAAATCATTGCATAGAGCATCCTTATGCGTTGTCTAAGAATAACGCTGCGTTTTTTGATAATTTTGATGAACTGCCGTTTGACGCGCTTGCTCTCGGATGCCGAGATAATCGCATTTACGAACAGCAATATATCGAATTAATAAAAAAGGTGGCAAAAGAAGATATGGAATATTATCTTCTGGCAAAGGCTGCCGTGAAAAACGCGCACGGGCGTCAAATCGTTACATGGATACGTTCTGGACGGTTTGAAAAGCTCCTAAAAGAGCATTTTGGCGTAACAGTAAAGTTTGGCGTTTCACAAAGTGAAAACAAACTAAAACCGGGATATATCGAAAATTTTGATAAGCTTAAAGGTCAAAGCGATAAATATTATATTGTTTCGTTCGACCGTGCATATGATGAGGCTATATACAAGACATTAAACGATTATGGGTACACGGAAATTAAAGATTTCTTGTTCAGAAAACACAAACCCATTGTTTTGGAAAACTATGATTGTTCTAAGGGCAGATATTCTGATGCTTACGGAAATACAATCGATGGATGGGATGCGGTTATAGGAAAGATCGTATTCAGAGGCGGAAATAATCATTTAATATTCGGAAAAGGAATACACAAAGTTCCAAATCTTGATATTAGTGTTCTTTCTAACACAACCATTCAAATAGGAGATCAAGTAGAATTTAATGATAAAGTACACATTATGTCAAGCTTTGAATATAACGGTTCTTCAAAAGTGATTATAAAAAATAATGTTAGATTTACAGATGCGGTTATCAGAGTGGTAAATCATCCTCATGAATCATCACTTTTGATAAACGACAGTTGTACTTTTGAAAGAAATCTTCACTTGCATGTTAACTCCGGTAAAAAGATAATTATTGGCAGAGATTGTATGTTTTCACATGATATTAACGTAATGTCCGGTGATGGGCACACTATTTTTGATGTGAGCTCAGGCAGAAATATCAATTCTGACTATGAAAATCAGCCCGCTTATAGGAATAGTATCGTTGTAGGAGAACATACATGGATCGGATGGGGAGCATTTCTGCTTAGCGGAACGAATGTCGGCAATGGAAGTGTTGTGGGTGCGAAAAGTATTGTAAAAGGACAATATCCTAATAATTGTTCAATTGCAGGAAATCCCGCAAAAGTTGTTAGGAAAAACATTGCTTGGAGTCGTGATATGATTGCGATCGATATGAAAAAGCAATGTGGAAGTGAAGAATATGTAAGGCTGACCGGTCATGCAAAGCCTCCTATTTCCGGATTAAAAGTTCTTGTCATCGGCGGGACAAGATTTATGGGAGTTTGTCTTGTACGAGAATTGCTGTCACTTGGCAATAATGTAACTATAGCAACCAGAGGAAATAAAAAAGATAATTTCGGAATGCATGTTGAACGTATAAAAATGGATGTTACCGATGCCGAAAGCGTAAAATCCGCACTTGACGGAAAACACTTTGACGTAGTTTTTGACAATTTGGCGTATACAGCGAAAAATGTAAAGAATGTTTTAAGCTCGGTAAGCTGCAAAAAATACGTTCAGCTATCAAGTATAGCGGTTTACGCTGATCGTAACCTAAATCTAAGCCTAAACCTAAAACCAAACCAATTTGATCCCTATAGGGTAAATTTGCCGAAGGCAGAGCTTGCTGATACCGACAATCCGAATTATGCTAACGGAAAGAGGCAAGCCGAGGCAATGGTGTATCAACAGTTTAAGAATATCCCCGCTGTTACTGTAAGAATACCATATGTAACTAAAACCGAAAGAATATATTGGTATTGCCTTCATGTGGTAAATGAGCAGCCGATGGATATCCCTGATACATCAAAAGGCTTTACATTTATTAGGGATACCGAAGTAGGCAAGTTTTTACCGTGGATAGCTGCGCAGGATTTTACCGGACCTATCAATCTTGCAAGCGAAGGAATGGTAACGATAAAGACAATGCTGGAGTATATAGAGAAAAAAACCGGAAAGAAAGCAATTATAGACACATCAAACGGCGAGAAAGGTCATTTTAATATTTTTAATGAAAAGTCCTTTACATTAGATATGAGCAAGACAAAGCAATTAGGCTATACTTCATCAAATATTAATGACTGGTTTTGGAGGTTAATGGATGAGTATATCGAAAGAGCAATGAGAGATAAGCGATAGGCAGCCCACACCTTATATCAGGTGTCAATTAAACGTAATTAAGGAGAGAACAAAATGAATGTAAAAGAAACCGGAAACTTAAATCTGAGCGAGTCACCGTTGGTGTCTGTGGTCATACCGGTATACAATGTCGAAAAATATCTTGAGCGCTGTCTGGATAGTGTTGTTAAGCAGACACTAGAGAATATCGAGATAATTGTGGTAAACGACGGAAGTAAAGATAATTCTCTGGATATAATCAAGGAGTTTGCGGCTAAAGACAGCAGAGTAAAGCTGATCGATAAGCCGAACTCCGGTTACGGCAATTCCATGAACAGAGGATTTGACGCGGCTTTGGGCGAATATATAGGCATAGTTGAAAGTGATGACTTTATCCGTGAAGATATGTTTGAAAAACTCTACGCTCTTACGCTCAATGGCTCTGTCGATGTGGTCAAAGGTAATTTCTTCGATTATTATGAGCAGGATGGTAAACCGCCGGTAATAACTCCAAACCACGAAAGAGATATGATATCGGATACCGAAAAGCCTTTTAAGTTGAGAGAAGATCCTCAGATTTCGTGGGGTCATCCTTCGGTATGGAGCGCAATATATCGCCGAGAGTTCTTGCTTGAAAACAATATCGTTTTCATTGAGGAAAAAGGCGGCGGCTGGGTAGATAATCCTTTCTTTTATGAAACATTATGCAAAGCGGACAGCATTATGTGGACAAAAAAAGCTTATTATTATTACCGCAAAAGCAATCCCGATTCATCATCAAATCTTCAGATGGATCCGAAACTTCCGTTTGTAAGAATGATGGATAATCTGGACGTTATTGAGAACAACGGGTATAATGACAGCGGAACAAAACGCTGCGCTTATGCCAGAGCATTGATGTATCTGACCGGAGCAATACAGGATTTTGACTATGAGGCAAATGAAGATATAATAACCGGATACGCCAAAAAACTTATGCGGAGATTAGACCGTAATTGTCTAACCGAGGATTTTAATATACGCGATCAACTTCTTTATTATACTTATGCCTCCCCTTTGAAATCTATAGCGGCTAAATTCCCGAAAATATTAATATATAACTGGCTTCCTTTTGATAATCCATGGAATTGGGGAGGCGGTGTTACGGTATATTGCAAAAATATTATCGAAGAAATATTGCATGCCGATCCAACTGTTAATATTTTCTTCCTTTCAAGCGGTTTTGCTTATGATGGATATAAAGACTTCATATATTATCGTAAAATTGACAATATATTCGGCGATAGAGTTCACCAGTTTGAAATTGTAAATTCTCCGGTTCCGGCCGACCAAAGAAATCTATATATTAATCCTCTTGTAGCACTTAAAAATGAAGGGTTAAAAGAAATATTTAATGATTTTATTGATAAATACGGACCATTCCAAACTATTCATTTTAATAATATCGAAGGGCTTTCTTTAGACATATTTGAACTTAAAGAAAATTTACCAAATACAAAATTTATTTTCTCAATACATAATTATGTTTCTCTTTGTGTGAATGGTTCTTATTACATGAGACATAAACATTGTAATTGTAATGTGGATCATACTGGTGAGGACTGCATAAGGTGTACAAGAGCGGATATAAAAAGCAATATCGCGTCAGAAACATATGATAGAGCAAAATATGGACATGATTCAGAAAAATGTATATCTAAAAACAGGTGGATAAAAGCGTTTGAATTTGAACGATTAGATATAGATGCATCATCTGACGAAATTACAGATTTTGCCAAAACCGCGACAGACAAGATCAATAAGTATTGTGACAGTATTTTGGCAGTTTCAAAAAGAGTTTATGATATAGCAGAACAAAACGGTTTTGATAAATCTAAAATGAAAGTTTCATATATCGGAACAAAGGTCGCGGCAATACAGGCAGGCAAGCAATTATTTGAACCTAATAATGGATTAAGGATCGTATTTTTAGGTAATGATATTAATTATGAAGAAAAAGGATATCCTTTCCTTTTAGACTCATTATCGGCAATGCCTCAAAAGTATGCGCGAAAAATTGATTTGATAATGACTGTTAAACAGCCGGAACATGCTGAAATTTATAAAATGCTAAGAAAATTTCGTTCCATAAAAGTGATCCAAGGTTATACTCATGATGACCTTCCGAATATTTTTAAGGATTGTAATCTCAGTCTTGTGCCAGTTTTGTGGGAAGATAATCTTCCGCAGATCGCTATTGAGTCAGTCGCGTACGGCGTCCCTGTTCTTGCAAGTAGTGCCGGAGGAGCATCGGAATTATGCAGCAGCGACCTGTTTAAGTTTGAAGCCGGAAACTCGGATGAACTTAACGCGAAGATCATACATTTCGTTGACCATCCCGACGACCTCAAGGAATATTGGACTCACCATAACGGTCTGGTAACTATGAAGCAGCATGTTGATGAGCTTTTGGGGTTGTACGGAATAGATAACAAAGGCAAGGTTGAGATCTCTCTTGAAGATTACGGATGGCTCATAAGTGAAAATGAGTTTTTACGCAAAAACGTTTCTTTAGAACAAGCCGAGTTTGTTCCTAACTCTGTTTTGAAAGATCTTAAAAGCAAGCTTTGGAAAGTAAACGAAGAAAATGAAAGACTAAAAAAAGAGGCTGAGAAAATGAATAAATATACCGGAAAAATCACATTCCAGACAGAATATGATCCGGCTCTCGGAAATGTAGGCGCGGAGTTATTCAGGCTGATTCTCGATGACTTTGATTACAATGATTTCTACGCAGAGGTCAAATTTGTAAAGCTGGAGAATTTGGGGGCGTCCGTGTCGGATACGCTGATTATATCGGGTACATGGCATGATTCAATACAATTTCATCAGATAGAGTGGCAAAGCGAAAAGCAGCCGCTAAAAGATTGGATATATATTTATAATGATAAGAACACGGTCGGATTCTTTGCTAAGCATAACGGCAGAGCTTGCGGTTACGATTATAATATTTTAACGCTGACCAGCAGAGCAGAAAGCGAGAGCGTAGAATTTAAGTGCGTAAATCAGGGATTTATATTTGAGAACGAGTATATTCCCACACAAGTTATAAATAAATTAGTAAAAGAGGAGAAATAACCGATGATTGCTTATTTTGCACCTTTAGCAACTGCACTATTTCAGGCAATTGCACACAAGCTCAACTACAATCATGAAGAAGAAACAGTTTTGTTTATACAAAGTACTGTTTACACCAACAAAGGGTTGATCTATTTGGCGGATGAATTCGAAAAAGAAAACATATTTACTCATGTTATTCCGGCAGATTTTTTTGCTCCACGTGATATACCGTTGGATGCAGCTGATGAAGTTGCTGAAAGAAGGATTGAAGAATATTTTGACAATCTGTTTTCGGAATTGAAATTTGATCCCCATTCTTTTGATGAAATATATGTATTAAATGATAATCATGGTGCTGATTTTACAATATATTTTAATCTAAAAAAGATAAATTACACATGGGTTCAAGTTACTAGAAACGGGATACCTGGAGTTCATCCGGTTTTGAATAAACATTATGGAAAATTGCTATTAAAATATCAATGCCTTGGAGCATTTGCCGAATATGCCAAACCATGCTTTAGAGCAGATTCTGATGTTCCATTGCAGCAACTTAATGGTAAGCCATATACTACATGGAATTTAGCGGAATCTTTTAATAACATAAACAATATTGATTTAGAACATTTATATAAATGTTATCATCTTGAAGATATAGATTATGACTTATCTAATAACTATAATAGTGTTCTTCTGATTAAAAACAGTTATGGAATGATGAGAGAAGCTGTTATAGGTGTTGCTAGAAAAAAGAACAAAGTATCAGCTTATGTTGGATTTGATAATTATCCTGAAATAGCTATATTTTCTGTTATGGATAAAGTTTCACTTGACTTTTATACGCCAGATGCTAGTAGAATTTTTATCAAATGTCATATTAATTGTAAATTTGATCAGAGTGATGCTGAAGCATATTATGGTGTTAATGCTACTGTCCTTCCTAATGTGGCATTTCAAGTATTGTCAAGATATTTTAAGAAAAAATCAATAATATTTGGAGATGTTATAGGCACAGCTTCTTCTGCGTTGGACGAGTCTACAAGTATGATATGCCAAAGGCAGCATATATTAACTTATTCTTTCTCGAAAACTTGGTGGTTCTACATAAGTATTTACACAGCTGTCAATTTGGCAAAAGAACTAAATATGAAGAGGATATGCACCACTTCCCATTTGATATCTCAAGTGAAGCTTTTAGCAAAAGCTAATAATTATGATGTTATAGTATCTGCGTTTGCCTATCAAAAATTAGAAAATACAAAAAATTCTATGATAATTGTTGATCTTTGTGATTGGACAGAGTTTAATTGTGATATTACCCCTAAGAATAGTGTTATAGCTTTCTTAAACGACTCATTATCTGACAATTTTATAAAAACAGAAAATTTTGATTTTGTAACTCCACTATTAATAAAAAAGGATATTTTGGAAGAACAACCTTGTGATATTTTATGCAGGAACGAAACGGTTTGGGTATATTCCGCCAATCGTGATACAAGACAAAAAATAAGGAATTTTACAATTAGTAAAACATTAAAAAACCTTGGGATATATATACATGTTGACGGAATAAGTTTCCCAGAATCTGTAAATATGTTTAAGACCAGTCAAATGAAAGCAAGGGTTGACGAACTTCAAACATATATTGCTGAGCTTGAAAATAAAATCACACATTTTACTCACATGTGCATTTCGCCAAAATCAGAAATCGGTATTTTAAGAAGCATCGACAATATAAATGAGTATCTTGATGTTTTGAGTTTTATAAAAGAAAAATATATTATTTTTCTTTCTGTAAAAGATACTCCCGGTGATGGCCTTACTGCAAAGATTATAGAAAAATTAAAACAGCTTGGCTTCTCCAATTTTAGTAAAGAACTATGGAGGATGTATGCAGGTGTTGTTGTAAATGGACATATACTGTGTGACAAGTCTGCAGACGAAGTTGAATTGCCGGTTATTTATGAATATAAGGATTTATATGAAAAACCTTACTTTTATATAAGCAGTCATGCATGGCGTAAAGAAAATAAATCCGAAATTATAATAAATGGTGTGGATTATTCTGCTAATATAAGAGGAATCAATATTGTTGTTTATGATAATAACACCGAAAAAGTCCTGGATTCTATCGGATTTGATAATCATGGCGGCGAAGAAAGATTCATTCGCAAAGAAATTGATATATGATTTGATTTTACGAAATCTATAATATATAGAAGAATAAAAAGGAGGAATTAAAATGAAAGTATCGGGAAGTATTTTAGCAGTAAAATCAGATTATTTTGAATATGCCAAAATTTTGAAATTTGCAAAAATAGATTGTCTGCATATAGATATTTTCCAGGATGAAAAGGAATTTTCGGTGGCGGATACTTTGAGATTCGACAATTCTTATCCGCCGTTAGATGTTCACCTGATTTTCGAATATATACCGGATGAGTATATAGATATATTAAACAAAGCTAATGTTAGATACTTGAATGTGCAGTATGAAAATTTATTAAACAAAGATGATATTTTGAGAATATCAGACAGGTTTAGTGGAAATTTTGGGATTTCTGTCACAAGCGGTACAGACTTGAATGTGATAGACAAGTACATAGATAATATTTCTCAGGTATTGTTCATGTGCAGCGAACCGGGAATATCCGGGGCGGAATTTGACAACTCTAATTTTGAGCGAATAGAGTCAGTCCATGATAAATATCCATCTTTAAGCCTTTTTGCCGATGGCGGCATAAATAATATTATTAGTAAGAGGATGGAAAAGCTGGGGATAGATATGGTGGTATCGGGCTCTTATCTTTGTAAAGATATGGGGCAGTTAGGTATGAATGCATATAGTTTGAAATACATGGATGAACAGGGTGTAAATGTTACAAGGATCATGATAAAAGTCAATTTTCTGCCAATTTTAACTAAGCAGGCATCCTTTATGGAAGTGATCAACACGATGAATCATTATCGTATGGGTATTGTAATGGTCGCAGATAAAGAAAATCTACAGGGGATTATTTCAGACGGAGATATCCGCAGGGGATTTATTCAATTCGGACAAACCATATTCGAAAAAAATGCAGAAGAAATCATGAATAGTAGACCGTATACAATAGATAGCAGTAAAAATATAGAAGATATTTATTCAGCCCTTTTAATCATGAGGAAGGGAATTGACGTGGTACCTGTGGTAGAAAATGGAAAATTGCTGGGTGCTGTCGATTTACGGATTGGAATGTGATCAGTTGAATTAGCATAATTAAAAAGTAGCAGGAGGTAAAAGTATGCAGAAAATCATAGGATTTGTACCAGCAAGGGGAGGATCCTCAAGAGTTCCAAGAAAAAACATGAAGGAGATAGGCGGGTTGCCCATGTTTCTAAGAGCATGTTATAATCTTCATCAAGTACTCCCAAAAGAGAATATTGTTGTAGATTCTGACGACGCAGAAATTTTGGATTTAGCAGAACGACATGGTTTTGGTATATTGAAACGACCGGATGAATTAGCAACCAACGGGACAGACGGAAATGCATTTTTCAGATGGGAAACTTCTAATTTTCCGGATGCCGATATTTATATTCAGCATCTTCCACCAATGCCTTTTTTATCAAAAGATACATTGTTGGAAGGAATCAATGCGGTTAAGAGCGGAGAATATGATTCCATTGTCTGCGTTGGAAAGGAACATTATTATTTATGGGATCTGGAGAAAAAGGTGCCCAAATATGATCTGAAACATATACCAAATAGCTTTACATTAGAGGAAACAACGTTTGAAACAATGGGATTTTATGTAATCAGCAGAGAAGCGCACTTAAAGGAGGGGCTTAGGATAGGAGAAAACTATAAAATGATATCCGTAAATAAAATTGAGCAAATAGATGTAAATTATCCGGATGACTTTCTGCTGGCGGACGCTGTAGAAAAGGGACTTGACAAAAATTCCGTCTACAAGTCTAGCAATATAATTTCCCTCGGGGGGAGCTAACAGCTAAAAGAAGTTATACAGTGAGGTACGTCGCATGAAGATCGTATGTACCATCCCGGCCCGTTATAAAAGTTCGCGTTTCCCGGGCAAGCCTCTGGCCGATTTGTTTGGAAAGCCTATGATTTGGTGGGTATATCAGAAGGTAAAAACTGCAAAGGGAATTCACGAGGCATATGTGGCTACTGACAGCGAAATCATAAAAGACGCATGCGAAGGATATTCAATCCCTGTGGTTATGACAATCAGAAAAACATCCGACGGGCGTCGACAGAATCGCCGAGGTCGCGGTAAAGATACCGGCGGACTTCTATTTGTTGGTTCAAGGAGATGAACCGTTGATCGAAACCGACCTTATCGAGGAAATGGTCAGACATGTTCAAGAAGAAGCTGATCCAAATTATGTCAGGACATTCAGGACGCCGATCAAAAATCCCGTTGATGCGGTCAATAGTACTATTATAAAAATTGTAACAGACAGAAAAGATAATGTCTTGTTTGCATCAAGAAGCCCTATACCTTATCCTAAGGCAGGAATTGATTTTGAATATTGTAAGTCGGTGGGGATTTATGCGTATCCAAGAGATATTCTTTTGAAATATGCACGTCTGACAAAAGGAGAGCTGGAAAAAGCGGAAGATCATGATTTTATGAGGATGCTGGAAAATGAAATAAAAATAAAAGCGTATAAGCGGGATACGTCAACTATATCCGTGGATACGCCAAAGGATTTAATTCGTATAAAAAATATAATGGAGGATAAAAATGGAACTAATATCAAAAGGAAATGAGCTTAACCAGAATATTGCGATTGACGGAGAAGAAATGTTTGACCCAAAAACTTGTCGCGTCATGGCCGGTCCGTGTGCGGTAGAGAGCAGGGATCAGATCATGTATACAGCTGAAAGGTTGGCAAACATGGGGATTCGTATATTTAGGGCTGGAGCATTTAAGCCCAGAACGAATCCATACGCTTTTCAAGGGTCGCATGAACAGGGTCTTGTTTGGCTGGAAGAAGTGAAAAAGACATATGGGATGAAGATAATCACAGAAACATCTGATGCCACTAATTTTTCTGCAGTTGAACAAGTGACAGATATCATACAGATAGGTGCAAAAGCAATGTATGATCATGCCCTGTTGCGCGCTGCAGGGAAATCTTCTAAACCGGTTTTGTTAAAGCGACATTTTGGAGCGACAATTGATGAACTTTTCAAAATGGCAGATTACGTTTTGGTTGAGGGAAATCGCAATTTATTGCTGTGTGAAAGAGGAATCCGCACTTTTGAGACTTCGAGTAGGTTTACATTAGATTTGTGTGGTGCTGCTGTGATAAAAAGGGATAGCAAGGCTCCATTGATCTTAGATCCAAGCCACTCAATGGGCTACAGCTTTGGAGTGCCTGATATTGCGAAAGCTTGCGTGGCGTTTGGATGTGAGGGAATTTTGATAGAGGTTCATCATAATCCTGAACAGGCATTGTGCGATAAGGATCAGGCACTGAATCTTGATCAATTCAGAGAATTGTATGAAACAATGAAAAATATAGGAAATGCTGTTGGCAAGGAGGTAAAATAATGGCAGAATTAGATAAGAGGAAACTTTGTAGTGGCTTGTTTTCCGATGTCATGGATCGTATGGGATGGAAACATCAGATAATAACAGGCTTTTTAAGAAATCAAAATGTAGTAAGTTTTATAGGCAGAGCACGTACTGTTTTGATTGAAACGAAAGATACAGATGACGAAAACATTCGAACAGGATTGTCATTTTTGGGACAGTGTAAAAAGGGAGACGTACTTGTTGTAGAGGGAAGTAAAGAATTTGCATATTTTGGAGAATTAATGACAAAGTTGTCAACGCAGATGGGGATAGAGGGAGTAGTAATTGACGGTTTGACACGAGATACGAATTATACTCATTCTCCGGAAGTGAAACTTCCAATCTTGGCTAAGGGGTATTCACCGGTAGATATTAAGGGGAGAGGACGTGTTCAGCGGACAGATGTACCAATCTGTATCGACAGTATCGAAATAAGACCAGGAGATCTGATTTATGCGGATAATGAAGCTGTATGTGTGATACCAAAGGAAATAGAGGAAGAAGTACTTGAAAAAGTAAAGGAAAAGCTGGAAGATGAAGAACGCATAACGCGGTTAATCGAATCAAAAATATCAGTTGAGGAGTTGCTGGAACAGGTTACAGAGTTTTAGCGTAAGGAAGGAAAAAACTATGTCCAATATAAAGTTGCTAATCATGGATGTAGATGGTACATTGACAGATGGAACGATAAATATCGGTTCAAATGGAGAAGTCTTTAAGAAATTTTATGCAAGAGACGGATTGGCAATTCTTTACGCGCGTGATAAAGGAATCCAGTCGGTTATACTTACATCAAGAAAGTCCGAAATTGTCGAGCGGCGCGCCGGAGAATTGAAAATTGAGTATGTGCTTCAGGGTGCGGCAAATGACAAAGCAAGTGTATTAAAAGAGTTTTTGACCTCCTATGGTTACGAAAAGCAAGAGGTGGCATATATAGGAGATGATATAAACGATTTGGAGGCTATGTCATTATGCGGGATCGTAGGATGTCCCGGAGATTCGGTTCCAGAAGTAAAAAAAGCGGCAGATTATATCTGCAAAAATAATGGTGGGCATGGAGCGGTCAGAGAGTTTATTGATTGGCTTATTTGTAGCGGAGAGAATAAATAATAGATTATGAAGAGCTGTATATAAGAATTTTAGTATTGCATAACTTTAGCTTAAAATAATAAGAATGAACTCACTAATAAAACAAATTAATATTTCCACAAACCTACTCCCCACCAAAAGGCGGGGAGTAAATTTATTCGTTTATTAATTTGTTAAAGTGTATCGCAATACTCTCTTATCTCTCTTTTTATCATCGTAAGATAAATGCAGACGCCGGAAAGTATAGTGAGCAGGATATTCACAACAAGGAAAACCGTGAAAATCGGCTCAGTATAGCTTTGCGGGTATGTCAGCGTTATCACGGAAAAGATAAGATTTACAAAGCAAAACGCGATCGAGCCGGTAGCGAGCAGCGGGCTTATGCTTTTTTTGGCGGCGCAGACGACGATGGAAGATATCGCCAGCGCCAGCTTTAACACGAAGATGATCAAAAGCACCACGATTATCACGAACAACTCGCCCGGTTCGGCGTTTTCGACCGTTGCCGGAGTGTATGCCGCTGTGCCCGCGCCGAAATTGGGTTTTGACAAAAACGTGAACACCAGCGGGTGAATAGCGCACAGCAGGTAGAATACCGCCGATAAGACAGTATCAAAGCTAAGCGCCGCCGAACATAATACCGACTCTATACGTCCGGCTTTTATACGGCGGGATTTTTCGGCGTTGTACCTTTCTATGCTTTCGTCTTTGCTTATGCCGCATTCGTCGGATATATTCGATATCTCTGCTTTCGCCATGTCAAAACATCGCCTTTCGTGATAGGTATACGGAAATTTATTCTCCCTTTTCCTCTTTGAGAAGATCCCTTATCTCGGTGAGCAGGACTATCTGAGGATCCGGCTCCGGCTCGGGTGCGGGCTCTTCCTCTTTCTTGCGTCTGAACTTGCCGATCACCTTAATAAGTATAAATACCGACAGGGCGACAAGTATAAAGTTGATTATAGTGGAGATAAACGTGCCGTAGCCTATCGCTACCTCCGTGGTGGGGTCAATAAGTCCGTCGGCGCCGACTACCGCTTCCTTAAGCACGATCTTCAGATTTGAAAAGTCGATGCCTCCGGTGATCATGCCGACAGCCGGCATGATGATGTTGTTTACCAGCGAGGTAACTATAGCGGTAAACGCCGAGCCTATGATAAGACCTACCGCAAGGTCTACCACGTTGCCCCTGGAGATGAACTCCTTAAACTCGGTGATGAATTTCACTTTGCTGACTTTTTTGATACCGTCGCTGATAATGTTCTTCTTTTCGCTCATTATTTGAACTTCCTTTCTTAAATTTGTGAGCGTGATCGCTCATTTGCTGTATTTATTGACCAGAGATTACCTCAAAGTCAATTTTGCCTGTATTGATATTTGCCGCAGTGCAGCGAACTCTCAGCCTGTCGCCTATAGTGTATGTCGTCTGCCCGGTTTCCTGTATCAGCGCTATCCCGTCTTTTACGGAATATATCCCCTCCGGCAGGCTTTCTATATCCACTCTGCCCTCAACGGTGTTCTCTAAGCGAACGAAAAATCCGCTGCTCACAACGCCGGATATTATGCCGTCATATTCCTCTCCGACGCGGCTTTTCATGTATTCCGCCATATAGTAGTCTTCACAGCTGCGCTCTGCCGCAACCGCCGAAAGCTCGGTCTGAGTGGCTCTTTGTGCCGATTTGACGGCAAATTGTGTGAATTTTTTATTGAGTTTATCGCCGGAAACTTTCTTCACATAGTCGGATAATATTCTGTGCACCGCAAGGTCTGAATATCTGCGTATCGGGGAGGTGAAGTGTGCATACTCCGACATCACAAGCCCGAAATGTCCTATAGGCTCTTCGCTGTATTTTGCCTTAGACATCGACCTTAATACCAGATCGTTTATGATTATATACCTGGGGTCTGTTTTCGTATTTTCAAGCAGCTTGGCAAAAACCTCCGCCCCCGCGCTTTTATTCAGCCCGAGCGGCTCTATACCCAGCGCGGTCAGCGTGTTGCGCAAAGCCAGCAGCTTTTCCTCGGACGGCTTTTCATGCACCCTGTACACGAACGGGAATCCGCATTTCATCGCAGTCTTAGCCGCCGCGTTGTTCGCCGCAAGCATAAATTCTTCTATAATGCCTTCGCTGACGCCCTGCACGCGCTCTTTAACGTCTATGCAAACGCCGTTTTCATCGCATATCAGCTTGCTTTCGGTGGAAACTAACTCCGGTGCTCCGCGTTTGATACGGTTTTCCTTGAGTATCCGTGCAAGCTCAAGCATTATCGGAAAGCAGTCCGATACTTCGCTGTATTTTGCTTTTACGTCGCTGCTTGCCGTACCGTCAAGGATAGAGTTTATCTCGCTGTAAACGCCTTTTACCCGCGAGCGTATCACCGATTTTTTGAACTTGTATTTTTTAAGAATACCGTCGTTAGATAATTCCATCAGGCAGGAGAACGCAAGCCTGTCCTCGTTTGGGTTCAGTGAGCATACGCCGTTGCTTAGCTGTACGGGCAGCATAGGCACGACCCTGTCAGCGATATATACGCTGGTCCCGCGCAAAAACGCGTCGTTGTCCAGCGGAGTGTTTTCCCTTACATAATGGCTTACGTCGGCGATATGAACGCCGAGCAGATAGCCGCTCTCCGTTTTTTCTATGCTTATCGCGTCGTCTATATCCTTTGTGTCGGCGCCGTCTATCGTGAATATCGGCATATCCCTGAGATCCAGCCGATTTTCAAATTCCTTTTGGTCTACGCCCTTTTGTCCTATCTCCTCCGCCTCGGCTGACGCTTCCGCAGAAAAAGCGACAGGTATGCGGTTTTGCGCCAGATAAGCGTCGGTGCAGGCGGACGCGGTCTCACAGCTGCCGAACGAGCTTTCTATATCTACAACATGCTCAAAGTGATGCGTTCCGCGCTTTTTTATCGAGAACAGCACCTTGTCGCCGGGATCTATGTCACACAGCGTTTTCCTTATCTTGAGCGGGGGACAGCCGAGCTTGTCCGGCAGTACCCTTAGCTCGTTCTTTTCCTGCACGACAACGCCGCCGAACAGTTTATCGGAATATTCCAAAACGGCTATCACCGCCGCCGACGCGCTGCGGTCCTCGCTCTTTTTTTCCGTTTCGCGGGCAAGCACGGTATCTCCGGGTATCGATCCTTTAAGAGCTGAGCCTTTTACAAAGTATTCTTCTTCGGTCAGCAGATTTGAGATAAATCCGAAGTTTTTTGACAGAGATACTACCTTTGCGGTAAATATCTTGCCGTTCTTTTTGATAAACAGCATATCGTGCTTATCTTTGCAGATGACCTTTTCCGCAATAAGCCTTTTTGCGGCGTTTTTGAATTTATCGGAGTGCTTTTTGGCGAGCTTGGTTTCCTTAAACGCCTTTTTCAGCGTTATACCTCCGCCGCTGTTATATATCACAGCGATAATAATTGATTCGTAATCCAAAATATATCCCTTTTCTTTTGTTGTTCCTTTTCTTTCCATTAATAAAAGTATAACATAATTTTCCGCTTATGTCAATCTGTCGTACCGCTTTATAAAGCTGCCCGATATCAAATATTTGTATCCAATTTATGTAAATTTTACGCCAAATCTGTTGACATGATGTGTTTAAGTATGGTAAAATAAAAAGGTAATATGAATGCACGGGCAGCAGGGAGGTGGCGCTTTGCCGGATATATATAAAAACGGATATGAAAATTTCAAGATAATGACGGTGCTTTTTATCGCTCAAATACTGCTGGGCGTGCTTCCGGCGGCGCTGCTTGCGGTGTTTATCTGCGCCGATCTGTATACCACGCCGGTCATAGGGTATATTTTTATTGCGGTAATGATAGTCGGCGGCGTTGCAAATATAATCATCTCCAAACGCTATAACGTCCTGCTGTCGGGTTTTCGCGGGGAAAAATCGCTTATGCGCGCGATAAAAAAGCTGGGCAGCGGCTATACCGCGTTTGTAAATCTTCCGATAAAATATAAGAAAAACCGCTCAGAGATAGATTATTTGCTGGTATGCGGCGATTATATACTGATAATAGAGGTAAAGAACCACTCCGGCAAGATATACGGCAAGCATAAGGACGATCAATGGCTGCAAAAAAAGATATACCGCGACGGAAAAACTACCGAGACCTATATCCAAAACCCGCTGAAGCAGCTAAGGCGGCAGCGCGATATATTAAAATGTATTCTTGCGGCAAACGGGCATGACTGCTGGGTGGATACCATGCTGTATTTTTCCTCCCCGCAGGTAAGACTTTATCTTGATCTGTTCGACAACGACAACGTCTGCTCGAGCGAAAAGGAGCTTATGGAGTTTCTCACCACTCACCACTCCCAAAAGCCGATAAACCCGGAGGAGCTTGAACAGATAAAGCAGATATTAAAGGCTCAAATGAATTAAAAACGGCGTGCAAAGTTATTTTTGTACGCCGTTTTTGTGTATGTTGACAGTTTTTATAATAAAATTA
This sequence comes from uncultured Ruminiclostridium sp., assembly GCA_947630685.1. Lineage (GTDB taxonomy): Bacteria > Bacillota > Clostridia > Oscillospirales > Ruminococcaceae > Ruminiclostridium_E. Next base: position 34,225 of record CANRII010000007.1, read on the forward strand.
TTATGACAATTTCACAAAATTTTTAGTAAAGTAGAAAAAATTTGTGAAAATTATTGACAAACCGTAAATAAAGTTATATAATATAGACACTACAAGAAGTTTTCTTGTTTGGTTTTGTTTTTTAGTTGTCTCCTTTCTTTTGTTCTACACATTATTTATTCATTTGATTTTGACCGCGGCTATGCTGCGGTTGATTTTTTTTGAACATATAAGCGTATCTTTGTAAAAAGGTCGTATTTGCGGGAAACGGGAAAATTTTTGCTTATATAAAACCGAAAATAACACAGATATATTTTTTTTCATAAAATTTTTATAAAAAGTATGGAATTTATCGGAGATTTATGTTATACTTAATAAAAACTGTTAATGCGCCGAATAAAAGAAAGGACTGTAGAAATGGGAGCATTGGTTAATCTCGCCGCCGAAAGCGGCAAAATCGAATTTCCGAACCTGTGGAACGGCTCGTTGGCGATAGACCGCGTGGCGTTCAGCATTTTCGGGATAGATGTATATTGGTACGGCATAATAATCGCCGTTGGTGTTATACTGGCGTATATTTACGCTATGAAGCGCAGCAAGCAGTTCGGGCTTATATCCGATTATGTTTTTGACGTGGTGTTTGTTGCGATAATCGCCGGTTTTATCGGAGCGAGAGCATATTACTGTATATTTATAGACACGGATATAAATTTCTTCGATTTGCGAAACGGCGGGCTCGCCATATACGGCGGCGTTATTTTAGCGGCGATAGCCGCGGCGATAATGTGCGTGGTGCGCAAGGTCAATCTCCCGGCTTTGTTCGATCTGGGCGGCTTGGGACTATTGATAGGGCAGAGCATAGGTCGTTGGGGCAATTTCGTGAATCAGGAGGCATACGGCGCTCCTACCGCCGGTACGCTGCCGTGGGGCATGACCGGTACGGCAATAATCCAGGACCCGCAGGTAGTGGCAAAGCAGGCGGAGCTTGACCAGCAGGGAAACGGTATCTACGCGCTGGTACACCCGTGCTTTTTGTATGAGAGCCTTTGGTGTATTTTAGGATTTGTGTTTTTGCACTTTTATTCCAAAAAGCTAAAGACGTTCGACGGTGAAATATTCCTGCTGTATGTGCTGTGGTACGGAGCGGGCCGCGCATGGATAGAGGGTCTGCGCACCGACAGCCTGTACGTTGGCGATATCAGAGTATCTCAGCTCGTGGCGATAGTTTCCGCCGCGATAGCGCTCGTGCTTTTCGTGATATTCAAGATAACAAAGACCAAGAAAAAAGGTTATGTATTATATAAGGACAGTCAGCGCTGCGCCGACGCTTGGGAGCAATACAACACGAAGATGATGGTCCTTGAGGAAAAGGAAAAGGCAAAGAAAGCCATGAAAGAAGCGGAAAACGTTTCTCCGAGCATTCTTGCGGAGGACGCCGACGACGTAGAGCTTGAGGACAACGAGCTAAAGCAAGCGGCGGAGAGCCAGTCCGAGCCTGTCGCCGACGAGAGCCCCTCGGAAGAGACTGAGGAATCCTCCGATTCTGAGGATCTTGACGAGCAGCAGCGGGATGATCCGCATGATATAGCCGCAGACTCTGACGAGGAGGAATAAAATGAACATTATAGACGGAAAACAGGTATCCGCCGCCGTAAAGGAGCGGATAAGAGCCGAGATAGAGCGCGACGGTCTTGATATAGGGCTTGCGGTGATAATCGTCGGCAACGATCCGGCAAGCCGCGTATATGTCAACAACAAGAAAAAGGCCTGCGAGGTCTGCAGCATAAAGTCATACGAATACGCACTGCCGGAGGATACCACTCAGGAGCAGCTGTTAGAGCTTATAGATACGCTGAACGCCTCCCCGAATGTGAACGGCATACTCTGCCAGCTCCCGTTGCCTAAGCATCTCGATGAGAAAGCCGTGATAGAGGCTATCTCGCCGCTTAAAGACGTTGACGCGTTCAATGCGGTGAACGTCGGCAGGATAATGATAGGGGATTATGCGTTCCTGCCCTGTACTCCCGCCGGAGTGATGGAGCTTATCCACAGCACCGGCACCGAGGTCAGCGGTAAGGAATGCGTCGTGATAGGCCGCTCAAATATAGTAGGAAAGCCGATGGCTATGCTGCTGCTGCATGAAAACGGCACCGTTACCGTCTGCCACTCCCGCACGAAAGATCTTGCCGAGGTATGCAGGCGCGCCGATATACTGGTAAGCGCGGTGGGAAAAGCCGGCTTTGTCACAGCGGATATGGTAAAGGACGGAGCGGTAGTGATAGACGTCGGCATGAACAGGAACGCCGACGGCAAGCTGTGCGGCGACGTTGATTTCGACGAGGTCGCGCCGAAATGCTCTTATATAACTCCCGTGCCGGGCGGCGTAGGGCCTATGACCATCGCTATGCTTATGCAGAACACGCTTAAAGCAAAGCGTTTGCAGATCCAAGATGAGCAATAAGATAGTAAGGCGTCCGCCGGGTCAGAAGCGTTTTCTTATAAATTTTGCGATACTGCTCGGAGTCTGCGTTCTGCTGATATTCAGAATGCCGACCTGGGGAATAGCGCAGGTGATAGTCGTTGTACTGGTTGCGGCGCTGAGCGCGTTTCAGCTGCTGCTCTATATTAAATTAAGGTAGGTAATACATAATGAGCGAAGAAGTAAAAAACAGCACCACTCAGGAAACCAAGGAAGGATTTTTCAAGCGTTTCACCGGACCGGAGCACCCGACGCTGAGCATAGTTGTTTTCAATCTGATAGCAATGCTGCTCACGCTGCTGACGTTGTTTATAGGAAGCAATATCATAGTTCCTATACTTTACGCGGCGTGCATGCTGATACCGCTGGCTTACGTCCGTCCGCTCGGAGTTATCTCCATGGTGAAAGCTATAGCCTGCGCGCTTATCGCCGGTATAATCGTCGCCGCAGCCGACGCGGGAGTTTTTGCGATGTATTCCGCTAATATACCGGTCGTATCCATAATCGTCGTAATAATTATCTGGGCGGCGGCTCATCTTATTTATTTTGCCGTGGGAGCGTTTGCTTATAAAATATCCTTCAGCAAGCTGAGCCTGCCTACGGTTATACTGTTTTTAGGCTCGATATTGACCGAGATAATTTACGAGGTAGGCTCCGCGCTGATATTCAGCGGTCAGCCGGTGCTGAACGACGGCTGGCTCGGCTATCTTTCCATGCTGGATAAAATGTCGGGCAGCAGCGCGTTTAACATCGCGTTTATCGCGATAAGACTGTTGCTTGTGAGCCTCAGCGTCTGCGTTGCGGCAAAGTACGCACAGAAGCTCAGAGAAAAAGAATAAAAAAATAACGGAAAAATTTTAAGTTTCCTATTGACAAAGCTGTAATAATGTGTTATTATTATAGTACCTCAATAGGGGCTTATTTTTTTGCGCCTATTTTTATAGGCAGGAAAAACGGCTTTGCTGCGGGCAACGGGCTTTCAGCAGTTGAGGGAGGCAAAATAATTAGGAGGTGCCGAAAAGTGAGAGTTAAGATTACGCTTGCGTGTACTGAGTGCAAACAACGCAACTACAACACCAAGAAGAACAAGAAGAACGATCCTGACAGAATTGAAATGACTAAGTATTGCAAATTCTGCAGAAAGCATACTCCGCACAGAGAAACCAAGTAAGGAGGATTTTGTATGGCTAAGGATAAAGCCTTGAGTAAAGAAGAACTCAAAGCCAAGAAGGCTAACGAGAGAAAAAGCCTAAAGGCAGCGGCTGCTAAAAAGCCGAAAAAGTCTATCGTAAAGTACTTCAAAGACACAAAATCCGAATTCAAAAAGGTTGTGTGGCCAAGCAAAAAGACCGTTTTCAACAACACGGTAGTGGTTCTTATCACGATAGTTGTATCCGGTATTTGCGTTTGGGGTCTTGATACTTTATTTGTCACGCTGCTTCGTTTAGCGCTTGGCATGAGAGTTTAAGACCGAGTATTTTTAGGAGGGTAACATGTCCGAGGCAAAATGGTACATTCTTCACACCTATTCCGGCTATGAAAACAAGGTTGCCAACAACATAATGAAATTAGTTGAAAACGGCAATCTCCAGCACCTTATCGAAGAGGTAATGGTCCCTACCGAGAAAAAGGTTGAGGAAAAAGACGGTAAAACTCATGAATACGAGAGCAAGCTCTTTCCGAGCTATGTGTATGTAAAGATGGTAATGACCGATGAATCATGGTATATCTGCCGTAATACAAGAGGCGTTACCGGTTTCGTGGGTCCCGGGTCCAAGCCTATACCCTTGACCGACGCCGAGGTAGCGAGCCTCGGTATGGAGAAAAAGACTGCGGAGATCTCGTTTGCAGTAGGCGACAGCGTGAAGATAGTTTCGGGATCGCTGGACGGATTTGAAGGAGTCGTCGAGTCTATAGACGAACCGAACGGTATCGTTAATGTAACGGTGTCGATGTTCGGACGCCCCACTCCCGCCGCTGTTGAGATAGCGTCAGTCCAAAAGATCGAAATTTAAGTTCAGATTGTTTTTATTTGGAGGTAGAGTTAAAAATGGCTCAGAAGGTTACAGGATTTATTAAACTGCAGATCCCTGCCGGCAAAGCAACGCCGGCTCCGCCGGTAGGTCCCGCGCTTGGTCAGCACGGTGTAAATATTCCGGCTTTTACAAAGGAATTTAACGAACGCACCAAGAATGACGCAGGTCTTATTATCCCTGTTGTGATAACGGTTTATGCTGACAGAAGCTTTACGTTTGTTACCAAGACTCCGCCTGCTGCGGTGCTTATCAAGAAGGCTTGCGGTATAGAAACGGCGTCCGGTACGCCCAACAAGACCAAGGTAGCGAAGATCACAAAGGCTCAGGTAGAGCAGATCGCACAGCAGAAAATGCCCGACCTCAACGCAGGTTCTATAGAGGCTGCTATGTCGATGATCGCAGGTACTGCACGCTCAATGGGAATAGAGGTAGTTGACTGATATTAAGTGGGAGGATATTTCCGTTTGACCACAAGGAGGATAATAAATCAATGAAGCATGGTAAGAAATATGTCGACAGCGCAAAGCTGATCGACAACACAAAAGCATACGAGAGCACGGAGGCGTTTGACCTCGTTTGTCAGACCTCTAAAGCTAAGTTTGACGAAACCGTTGAGCTGCATGTAAGACTGGGCGTTGACTCCCGTCACGCAGATCAGCAGGTAAGAGGTGCGGTAGTTCTTCCTAACGGAACCGGTAAGAAGGTTCGTACTCTGGTGTTCGCAAAGGGCGATAAGATACAGGCCGCTGTTGACGCAGGTTCCGATTACGTCGCTGATGACGATACCGTTAAGAAGATAACCGACGGCTGGATGGATTTTGACGTTGTTATCGCAACTCCCGACATGATGGGCGTTGTAGGACGTCTTGGTAAGGTGCTTGGTCCGAGAGGCCTTATGCCTAACCCCAAGGCGGGAACCGTTACCCCCGATGTAGCAAAGGCTGTTGCCGACGCTAAGGCAGGTAAGATCGAGTACCGTCTTGATAAGTCCAACATCATTCATTGCCCGATAGGTAAGGCTTCTTTCGGCAAGGAAAAGCTGGATGAAAACTTCAACGCGATAATGGACGCCATCGTTAAGGCTAAGCCCGCGGCTGCAAAGGGTACCTACCTCAAGAGCTGCACGGTTTCCTCGACTATGGGCCCCGGCGTTAAAGTAAGCACCGTTAAATTCGGTGTATAAATTACAGTAACAACAAACGAAACGGTCGCGTTTTTGCGGCCGTTTATTTTTTTGCCGTATCCATATTTTAATTACTTGGCGCTTTTTATCGGATAGTGCAGTTTCCCCCTTATAGGGGGATATTTTTTGCCAAAGTTGCGTCCCCGTAGGCACGCGTTTTCCTTCCCTCGCTTCGCTCGGGAACCCGCCCACCCACCCCTTTTTCATAAAAAATGATCCCCTCGATCGATGTCGAGGGGACGTAAAACCTATTATGCTTTCGCTTTTCGGCTTTTATTTAAGAATTTAATTCTTTTCGGGAGCGTAGTAGTCGACCAGACCGAGCAGGTCGTCATATCTCTGCTTGGAGTTAGCCACCGCCTTGTCGAACAGCGCGTTAGCTCTGTCGGGATTAGCACGCATGAGCGAGTTGTAACGAACTTCTCTCATCATGAATTCCTTGTAATCGCCGGTAGGAGCCTTGCTGTCCAGCGTGAACGGATTTGTTCCTTCGGGAGCAGCGGGGTTGAATCTGAACAGATGCCAGTAGCCTGCCTGTACAGCCTCTTTCTCGACCTTCTGAGCGATGGTAAGACCACCCTTGATACCGTGGTTGATACAAGGAGCGTAAGCTATTACCAAAGACGGGCCGTCGTAAGCCTCAGCCTCTGCGATAGCTTTCAGGCATTGGTTCATGTCTGCGCCCATAGCGATCTGTGCAACGTAAACATAACCGTACTTCATAGCTATGCCGGCAAGGTCTTTCTTCTTGACGTCCTTACCGCCTGCGGCAAACTGTGCGACTGCGCCGATGTTGGTAGCCTTAGAAGCCTGTCCGCCGGTGTTGGAGTAAACCTCGGTATCGAATACGAATACGTTTACGTTCTTGCCGGAAGCGAGAACATGGTCAACACCGCCGTATCCTATATCGTATGCCCAGCCGTCGCCGCCGAATATCCAGTTGGACTTCTTAGCGAGGTAATTCTTAGCTTTGAGGACTGCCGTCTTTTCGGGCTTGTCGCAATTGCAGCCTTCAAGAGCCGCGATAAGCTCCTTAGTAGCTTCTGCGTTAGCCTTACCGTCGTTTGCAGTCTCAAAATATGCGTCTATCTTAGCCTTTACGTCGGGATTTTCAGCCTGCTCGTAAAGTGCCTTGAGCTGAGCCTGCGCTCTGTTTCTTAAAGTATCCTGTGCTATGAACATACCCAGACCGTACTCTGCGTTGTCCTCGAACAGCGAGTTGCCCCAAGCCGGACCCTTGCCTTCCTTATTAACGGTGTAGGGGGTCGAAGGAGCGGAGCCGCCCCAGATAGACGAGCAGCCGGTAGCGTTGGCGATGTACATTCTGTCGCCGAACAGCTGGGTTATCAGCTTAGCATAAGGAGTTTCGCCGCAGCCTGCGCATGCGCCGGAGAATTCCAGCAGCGGCTGCTTGAACTGTGAACCCTTTACGCTGGTTTCCTTGAACTTCTCGTGTACTTCCGGTTTGTCCGAAACGGTCATAGCGTAATCAAATGCAGCCTGAGCGTCCATCTGAGTGTCAAGCGGCTTCATTACCAGAGCCTTTTCCTTAGCGGGGCAGACCTGAGCGCAAACGCCGCAGCCGGTGCAGTCGAGCACCGAGGTGACCATAGCGAACTTCATGCCGGGAAGACCGGTAGCGTCCTTTGCCTGAGTGCTTGCGGGAGCCTTTGCAGCCTCTTCCTCATTGAGAACCACGGGGCGGATAACTGCGTGCGGGCAAACAAACGAGCACTGGTTGCACTGGATGCAGTTTTCGGGGATCCACTGGGGAACGTCAACTGCGATGCCGCGCTTTTCATAAGCGGCAGAGCCCTGCGGGAAAGTACCGTCAGCCATGCCTACAAAGGTGGATACCGGCAGCTTGTCGCCGCGCTGAGCGTTTACGGGGATAAGAATATTGTTGACAAAATCAACGAGGTCTTTTCTGTCGCCCGTTGCAACATTTACCGGAAGCTCGCCCTCAGCGTCAGCCCACGAAGCGGGAACGTCTACCTTGATAACTTCGCCCGCGCCTCTTTCGATAGCGGCGTAGTTCATGTTTACGATGTCCTCGCCCTTCTTGGAGAACGACTTGTAAGCGGCCTGCTTCATGTATTCGATAGCCTGATCAGCCGGAATAATGTTTGCGATAGAGAAGAACGCCGACTGGAGCACGGTGTTGGTCTTGTTGCCCAGCCCTATCTCCTTAGCTACCTTTATCGCGTTGATAATGTAGAAGTTGATGTTGTTCTTAGCAATGTAAGCCTTTACCGGAGCGGGCAGCTTTTCGTCCAGCTCGTCAACGCCCCATTGGCAGTTGAGCAGGAATGAGCCGCCGGGTATAACGTCCTCTACCATATCGTACTTGTCGATGTAGGAGGGGTTATGGCAGGCAACGAAGTTTGCCTTGTTTACAAAGTAAGTGGACTTGATGGGCGACTTGCCGAAACGCAGATGCGAAATGGTAACGCCGCCGGACTTCTTGGAGTCGTATGCAAAGTATGCCTGAGCATACATATCGGTGTGATCGCCGATTATCTTGATGGAGTTCTTGTTAGCGCCGACCGTACCGTCAGAGCCGAGACCCCAGAACTTGCAGCAGGTGGTGCCTTCCGGAGTGGTGTTGGGGTTCTCGCCGATAGGCAGCGAAAGACCGGTAACATCGTCCTCGATACCGATGGTGAATCTCATCTTCTCGGTGTTATTGTATACCGCGATGATCTGCGCGGGGTTGCAGTCCTTAGAACCAAGACCGTAACGTCCGGTGTAAACGGGAACGTCGGTGAACTTGCCTGCCTGCTTGAGAGCAGCCACAACGTCAAGATACAAAGGCTCGCCGAGCGCGCCGGGCTCCTTAGTCCTGTCAAGAACGGTTATCTTCTTAACGGTGGAGGGGATAGCGTCAACAAAAGCGTCTACCGAGAAAGGTCTGTAAAGTCTTACCTTGACAAGACCTACCTTCTTGCCCTGTGCAGCCAAGTAGTCGATAGTTTCCTCTATGGTGTCGCATACCGAACCCATAGCGATTATTACCTGCTCTGCGTCGGGTGCGCCGTAGTAGTTGAACAGCTTGTAATCGGTGCCTATCTCCGCGTTTACCTTGTCCATGTATTCCTGTACGATAGCGGGAGTAGCGTCATAGTACTTGTTGCTTGCCTCTCTTGCCTGGAAGAAGATGTCGGGGTTCTGAGCGGTGCCGTGAAGAACAGGATTCTCAGGGTTGAGCGCTCTGTTGCGGAAAGCGTCTACCGCGTCATGATCGATCATCTTATCAAGAGTGTCATAGTCCCATACTTCTATCTTCTGTATCTCGTGAGAGGTTCTGAAGCCGTCGAAGAAGTGCAGGAAAGGTACTCTTGCCTTGTAGGTGGAAAGATGTGCTACCGCGCCGAGATCCATGACCTCCTGCGGGTTGGTGGAGCAGAGCATAGCGTAACCGGTCTGACGACATGCGTAAATATCGCTGTGGTCGCCGAAAATCGACAGCGCATGAGATGCTACCGCACGAGCGGAAACATGGATAACGCTGGGCAGCAGCTCGCCTGCGATTTTATACATATTAGGGATCATCAGCAGCAATCCCTGTGATGCGGTGTATGTAGTAGTGCATGCTCCGGCAGCAAGTGAGCCGTGTACCGCGCCTGCTGCGCCCGCCTCAGACTGCATTTCTACGACCTTGACTTCCTGTCCGTAGATATTTTTTCTTCCTGCCGTAGCCCAGGCGTCGGTAACCTCAGCCATTACGGAGGAAGGGGTTATGGGGTAAATAGCGGCAACGTCGGTAAACGCGTATGAAACGTGACCGGCGGCGTTATTACCATCCATAGTAAGTTTTTTTCTTCCCATTGGAAATAGGCCTCCTTTGATTTTTACATGGACGGCTAAGCCCATGCTTAATTACTGTAATTATACCATAAATATGTATAGCTGTCAAGCATTCTTATCTCAAGTTTTACCTTTCGAACAAGGCTTTTTTGCGCCCGCTTCAAAATCTTGACATATACGCCGGTTTATGATAAAATAACTATATGTGTATGCCTGTATGACGCAAACGAGTAAAAGATCGAAAGGGAGATAATAATGCTTGAATACGATGAACTGAAAATAGAATTCGATAACCTTGAGCCGGAGCTTAAAGAGCTTGCCTCCGCGCTCGACCTTGAGGGACTTAAAAAGGAGATAGCGCAGCTTGAGGAGGAAAGCGGCAAGCCGGATTTCTGGAACGATGTGGAAAATTCGCAGAAGGTTTCCCGCAGGATAGGCGACTGTAAAAATATCGTGCAAAGCTATAACAAGCTGAAAGAAAGCTATGACGATGTGCTTACTATGATAGAACTCGCTCAGGAGGAGGACGACGAAAGCATGCTGCCGGAGATACAGGAGCTGGCGGCGTCGTTTCGCACCGAGCTTGAAACGCAAAAGCTGGCAACGCTGCTTTCCGGCGAATATGACAGCAAAAACGCGATACTGACGTTCCACGCCGGAGCGGGCGGCACCGAGGCTCAGGACTGGGTGGAAATGCTGTACCGTATGTATAATCGCTGGGCGGAGCGCCATGGCATGAAGGTCACGGTGCTGGACTATCTCGACGGCGAAGAGGCGGGAATAAAGAGCGCCAGCATACTGATAGAGGGGCGCAACGCATACGGCTACCTCAAGAGCGAAAACGGCGTGCACCGTCTTGTGCGCGTATCTCCGTTTGACAGCTCAGGTCGCCGTCACACCAGCTTTGCCTCTGTGGAGGTAATGCCGGAGATAGATGAAACGGTGGACATTGACATCAGCGAGGACGAGATAAAAATGGACGTTTACCGTGCCAGCGGAGCGGGCGGACAGAAGGTCAACAAGACTTCCTCCGCAGTCAGGATAACCCATATCCCGACCGGAATAGTTTGCGCCTGCCAGACCGAGCGTTCCCAGCACCAGAACAGGGAATATGCAATGCGTATGTTAAAATCCAAGCTGATAGAGATAAAGGAACGCGAGAACCTCGAAAAAATATCCGATATAAAGGGCGAGCAGCTCCAGATAGCGTGGGGCGCTCAGATACGCTCTTATGTGTTTATGCCGTATACAATGGCAAAGGATCACCGCACCAATTATGAAATGGGCAACATCAACGCGGTGATGGACGGAGATATCGACGGATTTATAAACGCATATCTCAAAGCGCTCAGCCTCGGTCAGATATAATGCTGAAAAAGAACGATACGGTAGAGCTTGAGATAACCTCGCTCACCTCTGAGGGCAGCGGAGTGGGAAGATACGACGGCATGGCGGTGTTCGTGCCGTTTACCGCTGTCGGCGACAGGATACGCTGCCGGATATTAAAAGTAAAAAGCTCCTACGCATATGCAAAGACGGAAGAAATACTTACTCCGTCGAAGGACAGAGTGCCGCAGGACTGCCCCGTTTACGGTAAATGCGGCGGCTGCTCCCTGCGGCATATTTCTTATGATTCCCAGCTCAAATATAAGGAAAAAGCGGTATATGACGCTTTTACACGGATAGGAAAGCTGCACCCGGATTTTCTTTCGATAATAAAAAACAACAGCCCCGACCGCTATCGCAACAAGCTGCAAATGCCGGTAGGAGTACAGGCCGGCAGGACAATGTTCGGCTTTTACGCGTTTCACAGTCACCGTATTATTCCTTGCGGGGATTGCCTTTTGCAGCCGGAGGCGTTTTCGGTCATTCTGAAACGGCTGTCGGCTCTTTGTGATGAGTATAATATTCCCGCATACGATGAAGCGACGGGCAAGGGCGCTTTGCGGCACGTTTATCTTAGAAAAGGACATTACAGCGGCGAGATGAGCTTGTGCATGGTTTCGGCGCGCAGGCACCGCTCGTTTGCCGATATCGCCGCGCGTATCGCTAAGGAATTTCCCGCCGTTACGTCGGTGGTGCTTAACCTTAATCCCGACGACACCAACGTTATCCTCGGCGAAAGGGAAGAGGTGCTGTACGGACAGCCCTGTATCACCGATACCATGTGCGGAAAAACATTTTATATCGCGCCCAAGGCATTCTATCAGGTGAATACGCCGGTCGCGGAGGAAATATACCGTCAGGCTGCCGAATTTGCCGAGCCGGACGGTAAGATCGTGCTGGATCTTTACTGCGGCGCAGGCACGATAGGTCTGTCCATGGCAGATAGGGTAAAAAAGCTGATAGGCGTGGAGATAGTGCCGGACGCCGTGGAAAACGCCCGCAGAAACGCCGCCGCAAATAATATTTTGAACGCGGAATTTATCTGCGCCGACGCCGCCAAGGCGGCAAAAGAGCTAAACGCCCGAAAATTGCGTCCCGACGTGATAATCGTAGATCCGCCGCGCAAGGGCTGCGGACAAGCCGCTGTCGAGGAAATAGCATTGTTCGGCGCTGAGCGCATAGTGATGATATCCTGCGATCCCGCCACCGCCGCCCGCGACTGCGCCCTCTTCGAGCAGCTCGGCTACCGCACCGAAAAGGTCCG
>CANRII010000008.1 GCA_947630685.1 uncultured Ruminiclostridium sp.
TAACAACATCACCCCACCGGTCAATGCCGACCGATGGGGTGATGTTTGTGATTTTGTTCATATTATCTGTGGAGATTAATAAAAAACGTGGTGCTTGTTCTTTCCAAAAACAAAAAAGTACCCGTGAAAATCACGGGTACATGGATATCTATATGCAAAAATCAGTTATTTGCTTTTTTCTTAGCCTCGATATCGGCGAGGGCGGCCTTTCTTGAAAGCCTTATCTTGCCCTGATTGTCGATATCAAGCACCTTTACGATTATCTCGTCTCCGATGGATACAACGTCCTCTACCTTTTCGACCCTGCGGTTTTCAAGCTCGGAAACGTGTACCATTCCGTCCTTACCGGGAGCGATCTCTACGAAAGCGCCGAAGCTCATTATACGAACGACCTTGCCTTTATAGATAGCGCCTATCTCCGGAGGAGAAGTGATAGCCTTTATCATAGCGATGCAGTTGTTTGCCTTTTCAAGATCCTGACCGCAAACGAATACATTACCCTCTTCGTCAACGTCTATCTTGACCTCAAAATCAGCACACAGCTTTTGAATTACCTTACCGCCTGTACCGATAACGTCGCGTATCTTATCCACCGGCACCTTGGTATTTAGCATCTTGGGTGCGTACTTATTTACGGTAGGTCTGGGAGCGTCGATAGCTTTCAGAATGATCTCGTCAAGTATATAATCTCTCGCCTTATGAGTCTTTGCAAAAGCGTCCTTGATTATCTCGGGAGTAAGTCCGTCGATTTTAAGATCCATCTGGATAGCGGTGATACCCTTATGAGTACCTCCCACCTTAAAGTCCATATCGCCGAAGAAATCTTCCAGTCCCTGTATATCCACCATAGTCATCCAGCGGTCGCCCTCGGTGATAAGTCCGCAGGATATTCCGGCAACAGGCGCCTTTATAGGAACGCCGGCGTCCATCAATGACAATGTCGAGCCGCATATAGACGCCTGAGAGGTAGAACCGTTTGAGGAAAGCACCTCGGATACAAGTCTTATCGCATACGGAAATTCCTCTACCGACGGGATGACCGGCTCAAGCGCACGCTGTGCAAGCGCGCCGTGACCTATCTCACGTCTGCCGGGACCTCTGCTGGCCTTGGTCTCGCCTACAGAATAAGCCGGGAAATTATAATGGTGCATGTAACGCTTCAGTTCTTCATCGTCAAGACCGTCCAGCTTCTGGCTGTCGCTGACAGGACCGAGAGTAGTAACGGTAAGCACCTGCGTCTGACCTCTGGTAAACAAGCCGGAGCCGTGTACGCGCGGCAGAAGTCCTACTTCTGCGGCAAGCGGACGCATTTCATCCATTCCCCTGCCGTCAACGCGCTTTTGCTCGTCGAGCAGCCAGCGTCTTACGATGAATTTTTGCAGCTTATAGATACATTCGTCTATCATCGCGCCCTGCTCGGGATACTGCTCGTCGTACTGCGCATGGATCTCGTCCTTTATAGGCTGGAGGCGCTCCTCACGGATATTCTTATCATCGGTATCCAGAGCATATTTTACCTTTTCGGTGTACTGCTCCTTGATAGCCTCAAACAGGTCGTGGTCTACCTCCATCGACGGGAATGAGAACTTAGGCTTGCCTATCTGAGCCTGAATATCCTTTATAAACGGGATAAGAGATCTGTTTATCTCCTCATGTCCCGCCATGATAGCCTTGAGCATGGTATCGTCGTCGACCTCGTTTGCTCCCGCCTCTATCATGACTACCTTCTTCTCGCTCGACGCCACGGTAAGCTGAAGGTCGGACTTAGCTCTCTGCTCTGCGTCAGGCATCAGGATTATCTCGCCGTCTACCAATCCTACGGAGATACCGCCGATAGGACCGTTCCAAGGGATATCGGAGATACTTACCGCGATAGACGCGCCTATCATCGAAAGAATTTCCGGCTGAGTGTCGGGGTCGACCGCAAGCACCGTCATAACGATAGCTACGTCGTTTCTCATATCCTTGGGGAATAACGGACGCATGGGGCGGTCTACCACACGCGAATAAAGGATAGCCTTTTCGCTGGGTCTGCCCTCTCTTTTCAAAAAGCCGCCCGGTATCTTACCTACCGAGTACAGCTTTTCCTCATAGTCCACAGCCAGCGGGAAAAAGTCTATTCCGTCACGCGGCTTAGGGCTGGCGGTAGCGTTTACCATAACTACCGATTCACCGTAGCGTATCCAACATGAGCCGTTAGCAAGACCGCAGACCTTTCCGGTCTCAACAGTCAGTTCTCTGCCGGCAAACATGGTTTTGAATACCTTGTAGTTTTCAAACATTTCTGTTCCTCCTTGATTTTTTCAGGGAAACAGCGTTAGCAATAAATTCAGCGGACTGCGTCAATCCGTTCAATTTAATGCTAAAAGCGTGTTTCCCTTGATTTTCGGTTTTGCTTTGAAATAAGGGTTAAAGGGCAGAACAGCACTTGCTCCGCCCTTTTACACACTTACTTACGAATACCGAGCTTTGCGATAATAGCACGGTAGCGCTCAATATCCTTTTTCATCAGATAGTTGAGCAGGTTACGTCTGTGACCTACCATCTTGAGCAGACCGCGGCGGGAATGGTGATCCTTCTTGTGGGTCTTGAGATGCTCGGTAAGATCGTTTATCCTCTTAGTAAGAATAGCGATCTGCACCTCGGGCGAGCCGGTATCATTCTCATGAGTGCGGTTAGCCTCGATAATGGCAGTCTTTTCTTCCTTGAGCAGCATAATTACACCTCTTTTTCGTTTTATTCCGCCTCATAGCGAAGGGCATCGGTGTTTCTCATAACGAGCATTCGCCTCAACGCCAAGAAACAGTTTTTGCCATGTTTGAACATAACAGGATTATTATATCACAACTGTACGGATTTGTAAAGCCTTTTTTTGAATTTTTATTTTCCCGGTTCTCTCCTATTCGTTCTTTTTGAAGAATCGAACGAAACAGTTGACAAAATCGTTCGATTTATGTATAATAGATATAAGAAAAGCAAATACTGCTTACAGGAGGTGTTTAATATGACTGTGACCGCTACCGAATTCAAGCTCAATCTCGGAAAGTATCTGAAACTTGCCGAAAGCGAAGATGTTTACATCACCAAAAACGGCAAGGTAGTAGCAAAGCTAACAAACCCGAACGCCGACAGAGCGGAAACCGCTAAGTCGCTTTTAAGTATCATTCCTGCCGACATTACTCCCGAAGAGGCGCGGGAAGAAAGGCTTGACAGAGTATGACAGCAGTTATAGATACTTGTGTAGTAATAGATGTTCTGCAAAATCGCGAGCCGTTTTCAAAAGCCGCACTCGATATTTTTCTTGCCGCGTCAAACCGAAAATTCAGAGGTGTGCTGACGGCAAAATCTATAATGGACATCTACTACATCATTTACAGAAGTCTGCACGATGAACAGAAAACAAGAGCAGCCGTAAATAAGCTGTTCGTTCTGTTCGATATTGCGGATACGTTTTCAGCAGACTGTCGTATCGCAATGTCCTCTCCGACTTTAGACTATGAAGACGCGGTGATGATAGAGACCGCAAAACGCATAGGCGCGGACTGCATTGTCACAAGAAATTTAAGCGACTACGGCGAATCACCGATCACGGTATTTTCTCCCGAAGAATTTTTACGGGAGCTAAAAAAAGAACAAAACGAAGCATAAACGGCTGCCCGTCGGAGCAGCCGCTTTTTTATCCTGTTATTAATCCTCTTAAAACCAACCGTTCATAAATTACAAATTTGCGAACAAATCAGCTTATCTTTTTAAGGTCGCGCTTTTCTACGCCCTTTTTGCCGCCTTTTTTATCGTTAGAACGGATTATTTCAGGGCCGACCGAGCCGTCTACGCACTCGGCGTTGACGATAACTTTTTCGATGGTATCATCTGCGGGCGCGTTGAACATAACGTCTGAAAGTATATCCTCAATGACTGTCCTTAAGCCTCTTGCTCCGGTCTTTCTTTCCGCGGTCTTTCTCGCGATAGCCCTTAACGCGTCGTCGGTAAATTCCAGATCTATCCCGTCCAGGCTGAACAGGTACTTATACTGCTTGATAACGGCGTTTTTAGGCTCTATGAGTATTCTTACCAGCGCCTCTTCGTCGAGATCGTCCAGTACCGCGATAACCGGCAGACGTCCTACCAGCTCGGGAATTATACCGTATTTAACAAGATCCTCCGGTTCGATATCGTGCAACGCGTCGTTTACGCTGCGGTCGTTTTTGCCCTTTATCTCCGCCCCGAATCCGAGCGCGGACGAGCTGGTGCGCGAAAGAATGGTCTTATCTATCCCTTCAAAAGCGCCGCCGCAGATAAACAGTATATTTTTGGTGTCTATCTGTAGAAATTCCTGATGCGGGTGTTTTCTTCCGCCCTGGGGAGGAACGTTTGAGACCGTACCCTCGATTATCTTCAGCAATGCCTGCTGAACGCCCTCTCCGCTGACGTCTCTGGTGATGGAGGTGTTTTCGGATTTGCGGGTTATCTTGTCTATCTCGTCGATGTAGATTATGCCGTGCTGCGCCGCCTCAATATCATAATCGGCAGCCTGGATAAGCCTGAGCAGCACATTTTCAACATCCTCGCCGACGTATCCCGCTTGAGTAAGGGTGGTAGCGTCCGCAATAGCGAAAGGCACATTCAGTATTCTCGCCAGAGTCTGCGCTATCATAGTCTTGCCGACGCCGGTAGGTCCTAACAGCAAAACGTTGCTTTTTTGCAGCTCGACCTCGTTTTCCTGCTCGTTGCCGTAAAAATTACGCTTGTAATGGTTATATACAGAAACGCAGATAGTTTTCTTTGCCTCTTCCTGCCCTATCACATAATTATCCAATACCGCTTTAAGATCGGCGGGCTTGATGAGCTTGAATTTCTCTTTCTGCTCTTCTTTTTTAGAGGATTTTTTGTTCTCCTCCTGCCCCATAAGCATTTGATATGTGGTAAGGATACAGTCGCTGCAAATGCAGCCGCTGGCACCGTAAATTATTTTATCTACCTGTTCTTCAGTTCTTTCGCAGAAACTGCATCTGAGCATAATATATTTCCTTTCAACGCTTACCGTTTAGCTATGACCTTATCGACCAGACCGTACGCACAAGCCTCCTCGGCGGACATATAATTGTCACGCTCGCAGTCCTTGTGGAGCTGCTCGTAATCTTTTCCGCAGTTGGCAGCAAGTATCTCTTCCAGCTTGCGGCGGGTCTTTTCAAGGTTTTTCGCATGGATCATTATATCGGTCTCCTGACCATTAAGTCCCCCGCCGATAAGCGGCTGATGGATAAGCACCTGGGAATTAGGCAGGCAGAATCTCTTGCCCTTTGCGCCGCTGGACAGCAAAAACGCGCCCATGGACGCCGCCATTCCGATACATATAGTGGAAACGTCGCACTTGATATAGTTCATAGTGTCGTATATCGCCATTCCAGCTGTGATAGAACCGCCGGGGCTGTTTATATAAAAGCTGATATCCTTATCGGGATCCTGCCCCTCCAAAAACAACAGCTGCGCTACGACCAGTCCTGCGGTAACGTCGTTCACATCTTCGTTGAGCATGATTATCCTGTCGTTGAGCAGACGGGAAAAGATATCGTACGCTCTCTCGCCGCGTCCGGTCTGTTCAATGACGGTAGGTACTAAACTCATAATGATCCTTCCTTTCTCTGACGGTAAAAATCAGCCGCCAAAAGCTAAATGCAAAAGCCTCTGTAAAAGCGGATTATTCCTTTTCCTCGGTAACATCGGCGCTGTCGCGGACAAGGTCGAACGCCTTTTCAACGGCAAGATCCTTTTCAAGATTTTCCTTAGCTATGACGCTCTTTACCTTGTCAAGCTCCATCTTGTAGTTCTCCGCCATTTCCTTGTACTCGTTTTCGATATCCTCGTCGGAAACGGTTACGCTCTCAAGCTCCGCTATCTTTTCAAGCGCCAGTCTGAGCTTTACCTGCTTTTCTGCCGGCTCTTTGAAATTCTCCTTGAACTGCTCCAGAGTAGTGCCGGTAAATTTAAGGTAATCCTTCATAGTGATGCCATGGTATCTGTTTTGGTATTCCCAATCACGAACAAGGTCGTCAACGCGGTTATTTATCATAGCGTCCGGTACCTCGGCCTTCAAAAGCTCGATGACCTTTTCGGTAAGCTCGTTATCAAGGTTTCTCTTTGCTACGGTCTCGGCGTCTTCCTCCAGCTTTTTGCGAAGATCCGCCTTAAGCTCGTCGAGAGTGTCAAACTCGCTTACGTCCTTGGCAAATTCGTCGTCTACCTCGGAATACTCCTTAGCCTTTATCTCGTGTATTTTGCACTTAAACACGGCGGGCTTGCCCTTAAGATTATCCGCGTTGTAATCCTCCGGGAAGGTCACGTTCACGTCGAAATCCTCGCCTATGCTCTTGCCTATCATGCCGTCCTCAAAGCCTGGGATAAATTGGCCGGAGCCTATCTCCAAGGAGTATTTCTCCGCCTTGCCGCCCTCGAAAGGCTCGCCGTCAACAAAGCCCTCAAAGTCAAATATTGCGGTATCGCCCTTTTCAAGAGGTCTGTCGGTAACGTCGATTATCCTTGCGTCTCTTTCACGCAGCTTGTCTATCTCCTTGTCTACGTCCTCGTCCTTAACAGTCTTGACAGTTTTGGTAACTTTTAATCCTTTATAATCGGAAATTTCCACCTCGGGCTTAACGGTGAACTCTGCCTTGAAGGTAACGCCGTTCTCCTTGCTTACCTCCTGCACCTCTACCTTGGGCATATCTACAACTTCCAGCTTGAGCTCATCTATCACATCAGAAACTATCTTCTGATACATGCTGTTTACGGCTTCCTGATAAAAAACGCCTTCGCCGTACTGGGTCTCGATCATCTTACGGGTAGCCTTGCCTTTTCTGAAACCGGGAACGGTTATGTTCTTTCTCTGCTTGAGAAACGCGGCCTGTACCGCCTGCTCAAACTCCTCGGCGCTCGACTTGAACTCGGCCTCTACCGTGTTCACCGCAGTTTTGCTGTTAGAAATAATTTCCATTTTGAAAATCCTCCGTTTTTTGATGCCTTTTTATGTAATTTCTGTAATAACCGCTTTACGCAGCCATGAAAATCATACGGCATAATTTTTTATTTTTATTCCTGTACAAGTACAGGCGTAAATTTAACATAATCGGCAGAGATGAGCTTAAAAACTATCCCGTCGCGCTCTCCCTGAAAAGCGTTGTGAAAAAGTGCGCTGCCGTGTACATGCCCGTAATAACAGCGTTTTATCGCGTATTTGCGCAAAACCTCCAATATATAGGCGTTTTCCTCTCCGGAATATATCGGCGGATAGTGCAGAAACACTACCGGCTCTCCGCCAAGCACGGCGGCTTCCTTTATCGAAACCTCCAGCCGTCCCGCCTCGCGCTTTAACAGTTTAAGGTCCTGTGGCTGACCGTCGTCGTTTATCCAGCCGCGCGTGCCGCATATAGTGATATCGCCCGTACGCACGGCGCTGTTGTTCAGTATCCTTATATCGTCGAGATCGTTTTCCGACAGGAATTTATCCATTTTGCTCTGAGTGGTCCACCAGTAATCGTGATTGCCTTTGAATATCAGCTTTTTTCCGTTCAGATTTTTACTGATAAAGCGAAAATCCGGCAGAGCGTCCTCCAGCTTCATCGCCCAGCAGATATCGCCGGGGATCACCGTGATATCGTCTTCGGATACCATGCTGTTCCAGTTTTTCTCCAGCCTTTCGGTATAATTGCTCCAGCCGGCAAAAATATCCATAGGCTTACCGCCGCCGAACGGAAGATGAACGTCACTTATAGCAAAAACACTCATGGGCTCTCCTATTTTTTCAGAAAGTCAAGCACAGCGGCCGGCATCTCTTCGGACTCGACCGAACCGGTGAAACGCACCTCTTTGTCTTTGGTATTTGCAAGAGCCGCCGGACAGGTAGTTCCCGTCAGCTTTTCCAGCTTTGAGATAAGCTCGAATTCGTCCGCGGATACTTCTTTTCCGCCCAGCGCGTCATATACTGCATAACCGAATTTATACGGATTTGCGGTAGAAACCACGATAGTTTTGGTATCGTCGCCCGTCGCGTTTTTATAATCCTCGTATACTTTATATGCAACGGCGGTATGAGTATCGCAAAGGTAGCCATATTCGTCGAACACCTTTTTAATAGCTGCCTTGGTCTGCTCGTCGTTGCAGCAGCCGGCATAAAAGCTCTCTTTTATCCTCTGCTTTACGGTATCGTTTACCTCGTATCTGCCGTCGGCTTTAAGAGCGCCGAACCACTCGCGTATAAGCGCGTCGTTCTCATCGGTCAGATGATAAAGTAATCTCTCCAGATTGCTGGAAATAAGTATATCCATCGACGGAGAAACCGTGGTGTAGAACGGTCTGTTCCTGTCATAGATACCGGTATTTATAAAATCGGTAAGGATGTTGTTCGCGTTGGAAGCGCATATCAGCTTTGCGATAGGCACGCCCATTTGTTTAGCGTAATATGCCGCGAGGATATTGCCGAAGTTTCCGGTAGGCACGCATACGTTTATCTTCTCGCCGTACTCTATTTCCTTATCCTTTACAAGCTGTACATAAGAGGACACATAATAAACTATCTGCGGCGCAAGACGTCCCCAGTTTATGGAGTTTGCGCTGGAGAACACGGTGTTCGCCTTGTCAAGCTCTGCAAGTATATTATCGTCCGTAAATATCGCCTTAACGCCGTTCTGGCAATCGTCGAAATTGCCTTTTATAGCGCATACGTTTACGTTTTTGCCCTCCTGGGTGGTCATCTGGCGCTTTTGCATATTGCTGACGCCGTCCTCGGGATAAAATACCATTATCGAAGTGCCGTCAACGTCCTTAAATCCCTCCAGCGCGGCCTTTCCGGTGTCTCCGCTGGTAGCGACGAGTATCATTATCTTTTTGCCGTCGATTATCTTCTTAGCCGAACAGGTCAGCAAAAACGGCAGTATTTGCAGCGCCATATCCTTGAAAGCGCAGGTCGGACCGTGCCACAGCTCGAGCATATATGTTCCGGTAAGCAGATGAGAAAGCTCCGCTATATTCTCGGTCTCAAAATTCTTGTCGCTGTAAGCGCTGTTTACGCAATGACGTATCTCCTCGTCGGTGAAATCGTCAAGGAAAAGCCTGAACACCTCATAAGCCCTTTCGGGATACGACATATCGCACATCGAAAGCAGCTTATCCTTCGACAGCTGAGGTATGCTGTCCGGAACAAAGAGCCCTCCGTCCGCGGACAGACCGCGGGAAATCGCTCCGGCGGCGGTCACGTTTACATTTATATCTCTTGTGCTTTTGTATTTCATTTTTATTACTATGCTTGCAAAGCAAGCATTCCTCCTTTCAAGTTTTGTGCGTTTTTGCAAAGCAAAATTGCCGACCGTATTCGGCAAAGTGCAAAACGCAAATTCCGGAAAATCTATTTTTCGGACTTTACAGCTCCTTACTTTCGTCTAAAACTGCGTTTCATACCCGGTGGTATCAAATGCGTCTTTATAATAATTGAACCCTGTTATAAAAGGCTTTTCTCCGCGGCTGATTATCACTTCCGCGATATCGTATCTCGGCTGCAAGGTAAGTCCGTTTTCCGCGAAATAACATTCCGCCGCCGCGATTATCCTGCCCTTTTTCTTATCGTCTACCGCCTCTGCCCCGCTGACAAGACTGTTTTCCTTGCGGGTCTTGACCTCGACGATGAGCAGCTTATCGCCGCTCTCGGCTATTATATCTATCTCTCCGCAGGGCTTACGGTAGTTCCTTGCGATTATCCTGCATCTTTTCTTTATAAGAAATTCAGCGGTATAATCCTCGCCCAGCCTGCCTTTAATTTCTTTGTCCGTCATTTTTACCCTTGTAATACTTTACAAGAAAGCTCTTCCGGTGAACGTTTGAAGCGCCGAACTCGTCTAACATCTGATAATGCAGCGCCGTGCCGTAACCCTTGTGCTTTTCAAATTTATACTGCGGATATTTCAGCGCAAGCTCTTTCATATATCGGTCACGCGATACTTTGGCAAGTATAGACGCCGCCGCGATAGACGCGGACAGCGCGTCGCCCTTTACGACCGATTCGCATTTTGCCGGAATATCCGGAGTTTTGTTCCCGTCCACAAATACCATATCGACCGATACGCCGAGTCCGAGATACGCCCTTTTCATCGCCAGCATAGCCGCGCCGAGAATATTCAGCTTATCTATTTCTTCAACGCTTGCAGTGGCGACGCACCACGCCTGCGCCTTTTTTATTATCTCGTCGTAAAGCTGCTCGCGCTTTTTCTCGGTGAGCTTTTTACTGTCGTTTATACCGTCGATATGTACATCCGGCGGAAATATCACCGCCGCCGCATACACGTCTCCGGCAAGAGGCCCCCGCCCCGCTTCGTCTATCCCGCAAATACTGCCAAACTGCGCGCGCATTAGTTTATCAAATTCAAACAGATCATAACGGTCGTTCGAGCGAGATCTTTCCAAGCTTACCACTCCTAAATTCATCCAGCACCGCGGCAGCCGCGCGCATAGTATCCGGTTCTCCGCCCGAAACGAGCATTCCGCGCTTTCTTGCGATAATTTCCAGATCGACCGGACTGTCATCGGCGAGTTTATATCTCTGACGGATATATGCCGGATAATTATTGTCAAGAAAGCTCACAAGATTACCCGCTATCTCATATATATCCAGCACGTCGTCCTTTATTGCTCCGGTATACGCCAGCTTAAGAGCCGCCTGCGGGTCTTCAAACTTAGGCCATAATATTCCGGGCGTGTCAAGCAGTTCTATATCCTTATCCAGTACCACCCATTGTTTTCCTCTGGTAACGCCGGGGCGGTCGGCG
This sequence comes from uncultured Ruminiclostridium sp., assembly GCA_947630685.1. Classification (GTDB taxonomy): domain Bacteria; phylum Bacillota; class Clostridia; order Oscillospirales; family Ruminococcaceae; genus Ruminiclostridium_E. The sequence goes on from CANRII010000008.1 coordinate 10,812, forward strand.
GTCTTTGTCTTGCCCGAGCCGGACAGTCTGTTTATAAAAGAAGATTTGCCGACATTCGGTATTCCCAGTACCATTACCCTCAATGTGCCGCCTACAAATCCTTTAGCGCGGCGCTTTGCCAGCACATCGGATAAAGCGGAGCGCACCACGGGTATAAACGCTTTTACATTCTTTCCGCTGCGGCAGTCGCATATTATCGTTTTATAGCCTTGCTTTTTATAATACTCCGCCCATTTCGCGGTGACGGCGTCGTCGGCGTAATCGCACTTATTGAGCAAAAGTATCCTAGGCTTGTTCCCCGTAAGCTCGTTTACGATAGGGTTTCGGCTGGATTCCGGTATTCTCGCGTCCACTATCTCAGCCACCGCGTCCACCGTCTTTATGTCCGCCTCTATCATTCTGCGGGTCTTGGTCATATGACCCGGGAACCACTGTATATCGGGTATATTATTCATATCAATATATATTGCCGAAAGCGGAGAACGGCCATACTCTAAAGTACGCCTTGCCCATTATATAGCGCATATCCACCTGTCCGACGTCGTTGCTGCGGCTGTCCTTGGAGGCGTTTCGGTTATCTCCCATAACGAACACCTTGCCCTCTCCTATGACGACATCGGTGTTGTTCGGGAAATCCTCCGCCAGCATAGTGGGAGCTTGTATATAGTCCTCTTCGAGCGCCGTGCCGTTTCTGTAAACCACGCCGCGGTCAAAATCGATACGAATGGTATCTCCCGGCAGTCCGATTATCCTTTTCACTATAGGCTTTCCCAGCTTTTTCGTCGCGTAATCCGGCAGCTTATCGGCGTAAATAATGACAATATCGCCGTAATTCGGAGTATAAAACAAATCGGATACGATAAGCCTCTGGGTAGTTTCCAGCGTGGGATTCATCGAATCGCCGTCAACGGTTATCATACGGGCTGCCAATGTAAAGATGATTATAAAGCAAAGGATAGCGGAAAAAACGCTTGACAGCCAGTCAAACAGCTCGGCATAGAAATTCGATTTTTTCCCCTCTTTGCTCTTCTTATCCTTTAAGGTGATCTCGTCTTTCATTAAAAACCCCTGTTCTGCATAAAAAGAAAAAGTGAATTGAAGTAATAACGGGCTAAGCCCGTTATTACCGTTCAATTCCGACTAAAGGTGATTGCCGCCGTCTTATCCGGCAATGCGGTGAAACACCGTTTTGATAAGTCTGTCAACAGCAGGCAAAACGCCCGCCGTATAAGGTCATATCTTGGATTTGACCTTGGCAGCCTTACCGACTCTGTCGCGCAGGTAATACAGCTTAGCTCTGCGTACCTTACCCTCTCTCACTACCTCTACCTTTTCAACGGTGGGGCAATGGATCGGGAATACTCTCTCAACGCCGCAGCCGTGTGCAACTCTGCGTACGGTAAAGGTCTCGTTCACTCCGCCGTGCTTCTTGGCGATCACAGTACCCTCGAATATCTGGATACGGAATTTGTCGCCCTCGGGGATCCTTACGTGAACCTTTACGGTATCGCCGACCGTTACATTAGGCGCGTCTGTCTTGATGCTGTCCTGTGCGATAAGCTTTAATGCATCCATCTTTTTTCCTCCGTGTTTTCGGATATTCTTGCATCGGACTTTCCGACGGGGTCTCCGGCAAGCGTCTTTTCGCCTGCTGCAGAGGACTATCCGTTTAATGTCTTGTGTGTCAAATGACACTCCGGCATTAGCCACACCGGCGAAATGTCACAAAATGAGCAAATTTCTCCGGCGGATATCAAATGCTTTAATATTATAGCACCTTTACACGAAATTTGCAATAGTTTTTTGTGAAATTTTCCGTATTTAATTAATTTTTCTTTCCTAAAAATGAGTTTTATTCAAAATCTTTGCCGTCTTTGCACAAAATTCTTACTCTTGTTATGGATAACATGTCTATCTTATCGCCTGTAATTCTTTCATAAGTATCAAAAACAAGAGAGGGATTGACGGTAAAATCACATCCGGACGGCAATGTGAGGTAAAATTCTCCGTCCCGAGGCTTGTCAGCCTGTATATAAGGCTTGAGGTCAAGCTCGGTAACTCCCTTTTTGGTCTTTTTTTCCGCAGGGATACTGTCCGAGGCAAAAAAATCGAACAGCTTATCGATATCGCAGTCTACAGCTATGCGGTAAACGGACTTTTCTATCTCGGTATGCTTTTTGATAGGCTCGGCCGCTCTTACCGCCCTTATGTCCCTGGGAAGAACGGCGTTCAGCTTTTCCACCACCTGAGCGTGCTCCACCTTTTCGCACAGCTTTATGTCCATAGACTCGCAAAGCCCCTCAGTACCGAGCGCCAGCGGCAGATTGATATTTACGTAGGTGTGCGGATTAAAGCCCTGCGTATGCCATACCGGAAGATCGGTGCGCCTTAATGCGCGCTGTATGCAGTTTATAAGGTCAAGAGCGGATATATATTTCGCCCTGCCGAGCTTACTGAAAAATATCCTTACGGGATAAGTGACCTCGTTCATCTTACTTATCCTCCTTTTTCGAGCCATAGCTAAAGCACGGTCTGCCGAGCGTCTTATTCAGGCCGCAGCCCGCACATTTATCCCGACAGTTATCGGTAGTAATGCCGAGATGAGCCTTTTTGTTTTCCTCAACAAGGAAATCGCGGGAGAACAGCATGTCCATATGCTCCCACGGCATGACCTCGTCGTAAGCGCGTTTTCTGTGGGCGTAAAAAGACATATCCAGTCCGCATTTTTCAAACGCCTTTGCCCAAAGCTCCGGCTTGAAATATTCGCCCCAGCCGTCCAGCTTGCAGCCGCTTTTCCACGCCTCGAAGATAACGGCAGAAAGCCGCCTGTCGCCGCGCGCCAGCACCGCCTCCAGTAAAGTGGTATCATAATGGCTCCAGCTTACGTCTATCTTTTTTCTGCCCTTTGAGCCGGTTATCTCTAACAGGTGTTTTTGCCGCTCGGACACCGTTTGCTTGTCCGCAAGCGGCTCATATTCAAACGGAGTAAACGGCTTTGGTATGAAAGTAGAGATCGAGATAGATATGCTCACCCCGCGCTTGCCGCGGTTCGGTATGCTGTAATACAGCTCGATTATCTTATCCGCCAGCGCTTTTATCGCGTCTATATCCTCAAGCGTTTCGGTGGGAAGTCCCAGCATGAAATACAGCTTTACCGAGCTGTAGCCGCTCTCAAACGCGATACGGCAGCTTTTCATTATGCTGTCCTCGGTTATGTTTTTGTTTATGACGTCTCTCAGCCGCTGGCTTCCCGCTTCGGGAGCGAATGTGAGCCCGCTCGCCCTGACGCTTTTTATCCTCTGCACGACCTCCTCGCTGAATTTATCTATCCTAAGCGACGGTAAGGAAAGATTTATCCCCTTTGCGTCGGTATACTCGGTAAGCTCGCAGAGCAAACCCTCGATATCGCTGTAATCGCTGGTAGAGAGCGACGACAGCGACACCTCGTCGTATCCGGTGGATTCCGCCAGCGACTTTACCTGCCGTATTATATTTTCCTTGCTCTTCTCACGAAACGGACGGTAAATAAATCCCGCCTGACAGAACCTGCACCCTCTTATGCAGCCGCGCAGCACCTCCACTACCGAACGGTCGTGTACTATCTCGGTAAACGGCACTACAAAATAATCCGGAGAAAACGCCTTGTCAAAATCATCTATTATGCGTTTTTTCACCTTTGCGGGCGCGCTGCCTTTCGGGATTATCGCCTTTACCGTGCCGTCCTCGTTATAGCTTATATCGTACAGCGACGGAACATAGATACCCTCTATTTTTGCGGCGTCGTTCAGAAAATCCTCCTTGCCGCCGCCGTTTTTCTTGTATTTTTCAGCCAAAGCCAAAAGCTCAAGATTGACCTCTTCTCCCTCTCCGAGCACAAACAGGTCAAAGAAATCCGCGATAGGCTCGGCGTTGCATACGCAGGGACCTCCTCCCATGACTATCGGGAACAGTTCTTTTCTGTCCTTTGCAAACACCGGCACTCCCGCCAGATCCAGCATTTCAAGTATATTTGTGTAACAAAGCTCATATTGCAGAGTAAAGCCTATGAAATCAAAATCCTTTATCGGTTCAAGACTTTCCAGACCGTACAAGGGGATATCGTTCGCCCGCATCTGCTCTTCCATATCCGGCAAAGGCATGAACACGCGCTCGCACCAATAGTTAGGCACGCTGTTTTTCAAAGCGTAAAGTATCTTTATGCCCAGATGCGACATTCCTATATCGTAAGTATCCGGAAAGCAGAAAGCGTATCTTATATCCACCTTGCTTTTGTCCTTGACTACCGAGCCGACCTCTCCGCCTATGTAACGCGCGGGCTTCTGTACCTTCGGCAGTATCTTATCCAGTTTATCTTTAAGCATATCGACCGTCCTTATTTTTGATGGGAAAATTAAATCCTTACGCGTATATATTGTACTACATTTTTTTGATAAAGGCAAGCGTTATTCAATAAATTGTGCGATGAGCAGGTACAAAATAACAAAGCCCAGCGACAGGCTGACCGTTTCACGGCAATACAGCGCGTAAAGCAAAACCCCGACTATAAGCAGCACGCTCATCACGATACCGACCGTCCTCTTTACAACCAAGGCGGTCCTGTAGCTGAAAAATCTTACAAGGAAAAGCTCCAGCAACCGAGCGCCGTCAAAATATCCAAGCGGCAAAAGATTAAAGGCGAGAATAAGCATATTCACCGCCGCAAATATCTCCGCAAATTCATTATACTGCGCCATAGCAAGGCAGGATAAGGCGATAAGCAGGTTTACCGCACAGCCGGCGGAAAGTATAAATACCTGTTTATAAAACGGGCAGCCGTCCAGCCGTTTGGTTATGGCGATACCCCCGCCGTAAAAGGTTATCCTCTCGGGCTGTACCGAGCATATCGCCATAGCGAGTAAATGCCCGCCCTCATGCAAAACGCAGGCGATAAGGCTCAGCATAGCGACTCCCTGCGTGTCAACAAAAAGCAAGAACGCCAGCACGGCAAAGAACGTGAAATCAAATTTTATATTGTATTTGAATTTACCTTTCATCAGTTTTTCTCCCGACAAAAACACTTTTTAATTAAAATATATGTTCTTGTCCGCAAAAAAGAACAACATTCTTCTAATGCAGAATGTTGTTCATATAAAACCGATTTTATGAAATCAATTAGCTTTATCGGAATCCAGCGAGTTTTTTATTTGCCGTATCATTTCCTTATCCGCTTTCGGCAACGCAAACCAGCCGCGGCTGACGGCCTCGTCTATTATAGTGCCTGCCGTCTGCTGTACCTCGTCGTGAGCAAATATCAGCTTGCTTCGCAATTGAGCGGTACCGCTGCGGGAAATCGCTCGGTTGTATTTTATACTCAGCATTTCTTCCGCTGAAAGAACGTCTTTTATCAATTGTTTTTCGGCGCTGCTGCCCATGGTTTTCTCCCCTTTCTAATCCTCCGAAAGCAGCTTTTCCAGAGTATTGCAATGATTTATATGGTCGGCGGCGCATTTTTGCAGCTTTTCTTTAAGCTGAGGATCTTCACAGCCAGAGCTGCATTGCTTGTACTTTTCACTCAAAAAGCGCTCCGTTTTAATGATGTCTGCCAGATTTATAAGCTCGGTAAGCGAACATTGCAGCATAATTTCTTTCCTCTCGTTCCTTTAAGTTGCAATTATTATTTGATTTTTTTCTCGTAATATGCTATAATTAAAAAAGTTTAATGCTTAGAAAGGGACGAAAGACTTGGCAAACAACGATTATCTTTCTAAAATAAGGAATTTTTGCATCATCGCACATATAGATCACGGCAAATCGACGCTGGCGGACAGGATACTTGAGCAGACTCAAACCGTCGCTAAACGCGAAATGGAAGAACAGATACTAGACGATATGGAGCTTGAGCGAGAAAGAGGTATCACCATAAAGGCGCGCGCCGTAAGGCTGAAATACACCGCCGACGACGGAGAGGATTATATTTTTAACCTTATAGATACTCCCGGCCATGTGGATTTTAACTATGAAGTTTCACGCTCGCTCAACGCCTGCGAGGGCGCGGTGCTTGTAGTGGACGCGTCGCAGGGCATAGAGGCCCAGACGCTTGCAAATACCTATCTTGCCATAGACCAGAACCTTGAGGTGATACCGGTCATAAACAAGATAGACCTGCCCTCCGCTCACCCGGACGAGGTAAAAGAGGAGATAGAAAACGTTATAGGCATACCGGCTCAAGACGCGCCGCTCATTTCCGCTAAAATGGGAATAAACATCAAGGCGGTGCTGGAGGACGTTGTAAAAAATATCCCCGCTCCGTCGGGAAACTGCTCCGCACCGCTCAAAGCGCTTATCTTCGACAGCTATTACGATTCATATAAAGGTGTTATTGTTCATGTAAGAATAAAAGAAGGAACATTAAGAGTCGGCGATAAGATACGCATGATGGCGACCGGCGCGGAATTTACCGTGACCGAGCTCGGATACATGGGGGCGACGCAGCTTGTCACCTCCGACGTACTGCTTGCCGGAGAGGTAGGCTATATTGCCGCTTCGATAAAATCCATCGGCGATACCAAAGTCGGCGATACCGTTACCTTGGCGGAATTTCCCGCCGACGAGCCGCTCGCCGGATACAGAAACGTAAACCCGATGGTATTCAGCGGAATATACCCCGCCGACGGCGCAAAGTACGCCGATCTGCGAGAAGCGCTGGAAAAATTGCAGCTAAACGACGCGTCGCTGTCTTTTGAGCCGGAAACGTCGGTGGCGCTGGGATTCGGCTTTCGCTGCGGATTTTTAGGGCTGCTGCACATGGAAATAATACAGGAACGAATAGAGCGCGAATATAATCTTGATCTGGTCACCACCGCGCCGTCAGTAGTTTATAAAATAACCAAGACCGACGGCAGCACCGTATATATCGACAACCCTACAAACTATCCCGACCCGTCGGAAATAGCGGTCGCGGAAGAACCCATGGTAAAAGCGAACATCTACGCTCCCGCGGATTATGTCGGCAATATCATGGAGCTTTGCCAGCAGCGGCGCGGAGTATTCAAGGACATGAAATACCTCGACCAGACGCGGGTGGAGCTCCACTACGACCTGCCGCTAAACGAGATAGTATACGATTTCTTCGATTCGCTGAAATCCAGGACAAAAGGCTACGCCAGCTACGATTACGAGATAAGCGGATTTGTACCGTCAAAATTAGTAAAGCTGGATATTCTGCTGAACGGCGAGATCGTGGACGCGCTGTCCTTTATCGTACACGCAGACAGCGCATACCCGCGCGCCCGCAAAATAGCGGAAAAGCTCAAGGACAATATACCGCGCCAGTTGTTTGAGATACCGGTTCAGGCGGCGGTCGGCGGAAAGATAATCGCAAGAGAGACTGTCAAGGCTATGCGAAAAGACGTGCTGGCAAAATGCTACGGCGGCGATATTACCCGAAAGAAAAAGCTGCTCGAAAAGCAGAAAGAGGGTAAAAAGCGCATGAGAAAGCTGGGCAGCGTTGAAGTCCCGCAGGAGGCGTTCATGGCGGTGCTTAAGCTGGATGAATAGCGTCGGACTTTATATACACGTGCCGTTCTGCCTGTCAAAATGCCCGTACTGTGATTTTTACTCGGTAAAATACGACGAGAATACCGCAAAGGATTATATCAAAGCGGTAAAGCAAAATATTTCGGCATATAACGGCGTTAGATTCGATACCGTCTATTTCGGCGGCGGTACTCCCGTTTTGCTGTGGAAAGAAATAAGCGGGCTGCTGCACGACATCGGCGGAATGATAGATAACGGCGCGGAAATAACCTTAGAAGCTAATCCCTGCTGTACCGATAAAGATTCGCTTGACGGTCTTTATAAAAGCGGCGTAAACCGCATTTCATTCGGATCGCAAAGCTCAGATGATAACGAGCTTAAAGCGCTCGGCAGAAAGCATAACGCCGCTATGGGAGAAAAAGCGGTCGAGCTTGCGTTCAACGCGGGGATAAGGAATATTTCGGCGGATATAATGCTGGGTATCCCAAAGCAGACGCTAAACAGCCTGCGTAAGACCGTTCAGCGGTTTACTTCCCTGCCGCTTACCCATATTTCGGCGTATATGCTGAAAATAGAGCCGGGTACGCCGTTTGCCGCGCAAAGGCTCGAGCTTCCCGACGAGGACGGATACGCGGATATTTATCTTGAAACGGTGAACCTGCTGGAGCAAAACGGCTTTAAGCAGTATGAGATAAGCAATTTTGCAAAAAGCGGTTTTGAATGCCGGCATAATCTCAAATACTGGCGGTGTGAGGAATATATAGGGATAGGCCCTGCGGCGCATTCTTATTATAACGGCAAAAGATACGCCGTACCGCGCGACCTTGCGGGATTTATCTCAGATACTTTGCAGCAAACTTACATCACCGAACAAGCTCCCGCCGATCTTGAAGAATATATTATGCTGCGGCTGAGGCTTAGCGAGGGCGTGGATATAAACGAGCTGCAAAAGCTTTTCGGCATAGAAAAAGCCGCAGTCCTTGAAAGGCTCGGCGAGCTGCCGCCGCATTTGTACAGGCGCAAGGGAGATATTATATCGCTCACGCCGGAGGGCTTTCTGGTATCAAATGCCGTCATCGGCATTTTAACAAATATATAGCGTTTTATATGGAGGAAGTATGAACACACAAAAAGAAACTATAAATAAGGAGCAGCTGAAAGCTGATTTTATCGACGCGCTTTCTGAAAAATACGATATCGCTCCTCATCAGGCCGAGCCTTACCAGCTTCATGATGCAATATCTTCCGCTATAATGAAGCAGATAGCGTTTAACTGGAGGAAAAGCCGCTATGCGCATCTTGCCGCCCGCCGAGCCTGCTATTTTTCGGCGGAATTTCTGGTAGGCAGAGCGATATACAACAATATGCTCTGTCTTGAGATACAAAACGATGTGGAGGATATTTTCCGCTCGGTGAACGCGGATATAAATTCTCTTGAAGAAATAGAGGACGCCGCGCTCGGAAACGGCGGTCTGGGCAGACTGGCGGCGTGCTTTCTCGACAGCGCGGCGACGCTTTCGTTACCGTTAGACGGATACGGCATACGCTATAAATACGGACTTTTCAAACAGACTATTGAGGACGGCTTTCAAAAAGAGCAGGCGGACGACTGGACTAAATACGGCGATGCATGGAGCAAGCGCCGCGAGGAGGACTCAGTCACCGTATGCTTTGCCGACCAGCAGGTAAAAGCCGTACCCTACGATATGCCGATAATCGGATTCAAGACCGAAAATATAGGAACTCTGCGCCTTTGGCAGGCGGAGCCGATAAACAAATTCGATTTTATCAAATTCAACGACCAGGACTACATAAACGCAAGTATAGAACAGATACGCGCCGAGGATATTTCCCGCGTGCTTTACCCGAATGACGACACAAGAGAAGGCAAGATACTCCGCTTAAAGCAGCAGTATTTCTTCTGCGCGGCTTCCCTTGCCGACATTGTAAAAAAGCATAAGGCGTGCGGAAACGATATACATACCCTTGCAGATAAAGTGACCGTGCAGCTGAACGACACCCATCCGGTCATCTCGATACCGGAGCTTATCAGGATACTTACCGACAACGAGGGATTGTGCTTTGAAGAGGCGTTCGAGATAGTTAAAAAGGTGTTCAACTACACCAACCACACCATAATGGCGGAGGCTATGGAAAAGTGGGATACCGGCATAGTCGAGCAGGTACTTCCGAGGATATACGACATAATCTTACAGCTTAACGAGGTATTTATCGCGGATATGTACCGCAAGGGCTTGTCCCGCGCCACGATAGACAGCATGAAGCTGATCTCCGGCGGACTTGTTCACATGGCGAAAATGGCTATTTACTGTTCAAGCTATACAAACGGCGTTGCGGCATTACACACCGAGATACTTAAAAACGACACGTTAAACGACTGGTACAAGCTGTATCCCGAAAGATTCCAGAATAAGACCAACGGCATCACTCCGAGAAGATGGATAGCGCTTTGCAACAAGGAGCTTTCCTCGCTCATCACCGAGCAGCTCGGCGACGACGGCTGGATAAACGACCTTTCGCGTCTGGAAAAGCTGGAAAAGCTGCGCGGCGACAACGGCATGATGCAGCGCTTTCTGGATATAAAGCAGCAGAAAAAGCGCGCTCTTGCCGAATATATCCTTAAAAACGAAGGCGTTGATATAGACCCGAACAGCATTTTCGATATACAAATAAAGCGGCTGCACGAGTACAAGCGTCAGCTGCTGAACGCCTTTAGCATACTGTATATCTATTTCGGAATAAAAGACGGCAGCATAAAGGATTTCTACCCCACGACCTTTATCTTCGGTGCGAAATCTGCTCCCGGATACCGTCGCGCAAAGGCGATAATCAAATACATAAACGAGATAGGCAAGCTGATAAACGGCGACGAGCAGGTAAAAGACCTTATCAAGGTGGTTTTCGTACAGAATTATAACGTTTCCTACGCGGAAAAGTTAGTTACCGCCGCCGATATTTCCGAGCAGATCTCCACCGCAGGAACGGAAGCGTCCGGCACAGGAAACATGAAATTCATGCTCAACGGTACGGTGACTTTAGGCACTTACGACGGCGCGAACGTAGAAATAGTCGAGGAAGCCGGAGAGGATAACAACTATATCTTCGGCGCGCGGGTGGAAGAGCTTAGCGAGATAATGAAAAACTACGATCCCAGAAAGCTGATAGCCGACGATCCTAAAATCGCGCGCGTGCTCAACACCCTTATAGACGGTACGGTGAGCGACGGCGGTTCGGGAGATTTCAGAGAGCTTTATTTTGCGCTTACCGACGGCGCAAGCTGGCATGTGCCGGATCATTATTACCTTATCGGCGACCTTGACAGCTATGTAAAGGCCAAGCTCAAAGCAAACGCCGACTATAAAAACGCGCGGTTGGATTTTGCACGGAAGTGCTGGGCTAATATGTGCTATTCCGGAAAATTCAGCTCTGACAGAACGATAAAGGACTACGCGGAAAACATCTGGAAGATAGCTCCGGTAGAGGTCTGAACACGTTTGCCGAAAGGAATATGATGAAAAGAATAATAGATTTATTTCTCAGATCGGTGCTTACCGGATTTGCGATAGCTATAGGCGGAGCGGTGAACCTTGCCTGCGACAATAAATACATGGGCGCGTTTTTATTCGGGCTGGGACTGTTCATGGTGCTGTTTTTCGGCTTCAATCTGTTTACCGGAAAAGTAGGCTACGCGGTGGAAAACAAGCCCTCTTACCTTATCGACCTTGCAATTATCTGGCTGGGCAATCTTGCGGGGACAGTAATTACCGGACTGCTCCTGCTGCTTACCCGCGCAAGCGAAGCTATGCAGGCAAAGGCGGCGGAGATATGTGCCGTAAAGCTGAACGATTCCCCGCTGAGCATTTTTATACTGGCGTTTTTCTGCGGTATATTGATGTTTGTGGCGGCCGACGGATTCAAAAGGATAACCAACCCGTTCGGTCAGGTCGCGGTGATAATCCTGCCGGTAATGGTGTTCATTTTAAGCGGATATGAACATTGCGTGGCAAATATGTTTTACTACACTATCGGCGAGGTCTGGTCGTTCGACAGCTTCTTGTATCTTATAATAATGACGCTCGGCAATTCCGCGGGGGGGATATTTATCCCGCTTATAAGAAAAGGGTTTATCAAAGAGCAAAAAACGTCGTAAAAATTCATAAGTTTTGCAAAAAAACAGGCTTTCGTTGCTGTTATCAGCTTTGAAAGCCTGTTTTATTTATATTATTTTTAATTTTTACCTAACTATAAGCTGTGCCGCTAAAACCGCCGATATGCTCAGCACAACGCTCAGTATGACATACGATAACGCGGCTGTTATGCTGCCGGACTTGAACAAATCCAGCGATTCATACGCAAAGGTGGAAAAGGTGGTAAACCCTCCGCATATGCCTACTCTCATCATAAGCAGCAGCCTCGGATCGATATTCGGAAATTTTGCGGCAAACGCGGCGATAAGCCCTATCAGAAATGAGCCTATTATATTTATCGCCAGCGTTTTAACAGGAAAACCGTTATCCGGCTGAAGCGGGATAAGTCCTATAAGATACCGGCAGACCGAGCCGACAAATCCGCCCAGTCCGACAAAAATACAATTTATCATGTTTTCACCTATCCGAAAGCATTTTTTGTATAGGCTTGCCAAGGTATCTGCGAAAAAATTTTACTGTAAATCCGGTGAAAACCGCAGCGATGACAGTACCCTCTCTTGCGCCCCTTATCTCGCCGAAGAAGATAAACGACAGCAGTATGGAAAGCGCAACGCAGCTTATATCAAACACTACCTTGACGTTGCCGAAATTTTTGTGCAGCTTATCGGCGACGTCCTTTACAAACGCCTCGCCTGAGTTCATTATAACATCTGCCTCCACCGCAAGCGATATCCCGAACGCAAGCAAAACAACTCCCAGCACCACCATTCCCAGCTGTACCGGATAAATGTCCGACGGCACTATAGAAAAGCACCACATTCCGAGATCCGTGAACCAGCCGAAAACGAATGACAGCGGTATCTGCAGCAGCTGTATCGGCTTAAAATCCCTGCGCAGTATAAGTATCTGCCCTAGGATAAGAACGCAGTTCCAGATTATCAGCCATGTGCCCATTGAAAGAAAATCAAAACGTATGCTGACAATATTTGCGACGGAGGATATAGGGGAAACGCCCAGCTCGCCGTGCTTTGCCGCCGCTACGCCAAAAGCGCTGAACAATAAGCCTACGATAAGCAGTATGTACCTTTTTACAAGCTCTTTTTTCGCCATTTGTCCTCCGTTCAAAGCGGCTTTATTTGTGTAAGATCGAACGGCGTTTCCTGATATACGCAGAAATTGAGCCAGTTTGAATACATAAGGCTTGCATGGCCTCGCCACGAGAATATCGGCGTCAGCTTGGGATTGTCGTTCGGGAAATAATTATACGGAACGTCTATAGGCAAGCCTTTTTCAACGTCGCGCATATATTCTTCCTTAAGAGTGTTGCGGTCGTATTCTCCGTGTCCGGTTATGAATATCTGGCGGTTGCTCCTGTCGGCAATGATATACGCGCCCGCTATGTCGGAATATGCCAGCAGCGCAAGATCCGGATGGCGCTCTATCTCGTTCATATCTACTTCCGTATAGCGCGAATGCGGCACCATGAACACATCGTCAAAGCCTTTCAGCAGAGGATGATTTATCGCGTTTATCTTATGAGGGAAAACGCCGAACAGCTTTTTGTTGAGCACATGCTTTTGTATACCGTAGTGGTAATACAGTCCGGCAAACGCCGCCCAGCAGATATGCACGGTATTAAAGGCGTGGCTCTTGCTCCATTCCATGATGTTGCAAAGCTCTTTCCAGTAATGTACCGACTCGAAATTCAGCAGCTCCACCGGCGCGCCGGTGATTATCAGCGCGTCAAAATACTGCTCCTTTATATCGTTGAAAGTGGTGTAGAAATTTATAAGATGCTCCTGCGAGGTGTTCTTGGGATTATGCGTTTCGGTCTTTACCAAGGTTATATCCACTTGCAGCGGCGTATTACTGAGCAGCCTGAGAAGTTGGGTCTCGGTAACTATTTTGGTAGGCATAAGGTTTACTATCGCCACCTTTAGCGGGCGTATATCCTGCCTTGACGCCTTTTCGTCTGCCATAACAAATATATTCTCGCTCACCAGCGTGCTGAACGCCGGAAGATTATTAGGTATATTTATCGGCATTTTTATTCTCCCTTTCTTTTATTACCCGCGATTTAAGGAATCTATTATATCTATTATCCCGGCAAGGTCTTCGGCGCGTGCGAAAACACGGCTTTCCGTCTGCGGGTCGATATCTTTTATATCTTTTATATAAACGCACCGTATACCGGACGCGAGCGCGGCTTTTACTCCGTTTTCGCTGTCCTCGACTATTATAAGCTCCTGCTTCGAGCAGCCGGAAAGCGCCGCCGCTTTAAGGAATATTTCCGGATCCGGCTTTCCGTTTACTATCTCGTCGCCGCCTACAATACCGTCAAAACTGTCATAGATACCTACGCGCTTCAGTTTATTTACCGAGGACTCATGATATGACGAGGTGGCGACCAGCGACTTTATCCCGTTTTTATTAAGATATTCCGACAGCTCGGCAAAGCCTTTTTTCACCGCTAATCCGTGTTCCTGTATGTACTCACGGTCAAACCGCCTTGACTCTTCCCAGTATTTATGAAACGGGAAACCCGCTCCCATATGCTCTGTGAACAGCTTTTCCATGGAGTTGTAATTCAGCCCTATCGACATTATCGGCAAGGTGAGATCCATGTCGAGCTTGTAGGTATCTATCACCTTTCGCCATGCAATAAGGGCGACCGTTTCGCTGTCGAGCAGCGTCCCGTCCATATCAAAAATAACGCATTTTATCATTTGCTTACAGCGATTTTCACACTATAGCCGTCCATATGAACAGGCGCGGAAAGGTCTGCCTTTTCTCCGGTAAGGATATCGGTAAATTCCCCTGCTATGCCTATATTCATATCGAACGGAGCTTCGTCTATATTAAGCAGCAGCACGACCGTTTCTCCGTCTGCGTCGCGGCGGAAAGAATACTGCCGGTTGGTAAGCTGAAGATTTTTGAAGCTGCCGTGAGCTAACGCCTTGCTGCCGCTCCTGAGACCGCACAGCTTTTTTATAAGAGCGGTAAGATCGCACAGCCCGTTGTTTTTGAACGCCTGCTCGTCCCATGCCGCACGCAGAGCGTCGTCGCCGTGGTGCTTATCCCCCTCTATGCCGTATTCGCTGCCGTAATAAACTCCCGGTATTCCCGGCATAGTGAACAGCAGCGGGTATATCAGCGGGATATGAGCTTTATTTTTAAGCATGGTGGCTATTCTTGAAACGTCGTGGTTGTCCACGAAAGAGTACAGCAGCTTTCCGGTGTAAAGGCACCAGTTTTCCGCGCCGAACTGACGGTTCAGCGAATGAGCTATCTCAAACATGTTCATATCGTTAAAGCTCGAGAACAGCCCCTTATAGCACTCGTAATTGGTAACGCTGTCCAGCATTTCATGATTCATCCATTTGTTGTAGTCGCCGTGGAGCGTTTCGCCCATCAGCCAGAAATCCTCTTTCAGCCATTTGCAATGACCGCGCAGCTCTTTAAGGAAATTAAGGTCCAGACAGTACGCGACGTCAAGGCGCAGTCCGTCGATGTCAAATTCCTTTACCCAGCCGGTGATACATTGTTTTATGTATTCCTTTACAGCGGGATTATAAAGGTTCAGCTTTACCAGCTCGTAATGACCTTCCCACCCCTCATAATAAAAGCCGTCGTTGTAGCAGGAATTTCCGTCGTGTACGTGGAACCAGTCGCGGTAGTCCCAATTTCCGTTCCTGAGCTCCTTGAATTTTTCAAAATCGCGTCCGACGTGATTAAATACGCCGTCCAGCACTACCTTTATGCCGTTTTCGTGGAGCTTGCGGCAAAGGCGGGCAAAATCCTCGTTTGTGCCCAGCCTGTTGTCTATCGTCGTATAATCCACGGTATCATAACCGTGCGCCACCGACTGAAATACCGGCCCGAAATATATAGTATTAAAACCCATAGACTTGATATGCCCGATATTGTTTTCAATAACGGCAAGCCTGTTTATAGGCTCTTTATACTCGTTTTGCTTTTCGCAGCCGCAGTACCCTAACGGATAAATGTGATATACACACGCATTTTCAAACCACATAGATATGTTCCCCTTTTTGTTCTATACAAATTTACATTTTATTATAACTCTTTACGGCGATTTTGTCAAATTAAAACGTGATTTTTTCGGCAGTACGGCAAATCGGCGCGTTTTATCGGCGGCGGATTGACTGGTGCGACGGAAAAAATTTCTTAAAAAACCGATAAAATTAAGACGGAAAATATACAAAAATTGTTTTTAGTCAAATTGCATAAAAATTCGAGCAAATTTTCTATACTTGATTTTCGTGTTTTTTTTAACAAACTGATGATTAGGTATAGATTTTTTTTTCGGTTTATGTTAAAATTATAATATCAATCAGCGGCAGAGTAATATGTCGGTTTCTTCCGAAAGTACCCTGTCCCGACCATTAGGCAACCCCACGGGTTCACCGAGAAAACCCGCCGTATTATTGCGGTCGGGCCTCATAATACGAGGTTTGCCGACTGTAATCGGCGGATATTTTCTGCTGTGATTGTATATCTATACCTGTAGAGGTTATTTTTAAGGAGGCTGAACAATGGCTTTTAAGAAAAGCGTTGTCGCTTTTTCCCAGACGCCTGAGCAGGAGCAGAAGCTCATGGAAGTTATCAACAAGGAAAAAGGACACAAGGGTGCCCTGATGCCTATTTTGCAGCAGGCACAGGAAATTTACGGTTATCTGCCTATTGAAGTGCAAACGATAATCGCGGAGGAAATGGGCATTTCCCTGGAAAAGGTTTACGGTGTAGTAACTTTCTACGCTCAGTTCTCGCTGAATCCCAAGGGAAAATACAAAATTTCCGTCTGTCTCGGTACCGCTTGCTACGTCAAGGGCTCCGGAGATGTTTACAACAAGCTCCAGGAAGTGCTCAACATCAAAGGCGGCGAGCTTACGCCGGACGGCAAATTCTCGCTTGAGGCGTGCAGATGTATCGGCGCATGCGGACTTGCTCCCGTTATGACGATAAACGACGACGTTTACGGCAGACTCACCGTTGACGAAGTCGGCGATATACTTGCAAAGTACAACGACTAACGGACGGTTTGACATTTTTCAAGGTAAACCGAATTTATCAAAAATACAATTTGAAAGGAATTTGATTTATGATGACTGTAGCAGAGCTTGACGCAATCAAAGCAAAATTGCATAGTCAGATGATGCTCCGCAAGGGATCCGAAGCCGGCGAGGATACATACCGTAAGCATGTTCTTGTGTGCGGAGGTACCGGATGTACTTCCTCCGGCAGTATGGGCATTATTAATAAGCTGAACGAAGAATTAAAGAAAAACGGCATTGAGAACGAGGTAAAGGTCATAAAGACCGGCTGCTTCGGTCTGTGCGCGCTCGGTCCTATAATGATAGTATATCCCGAGGGTTCTTTCTACTCTATGGTAAAGGAAGAGAACATACCCGAGATAGTTTCCGAGCATTTAGTAAAGGGAAATGTAGTTGAAAGGCTCCTCTACTCCGAGACCGTTACCGACAGCGGTATAAAATCTCTGAACGAAACTAATTTCTATAAAAAGCAGCACCGTGTCGCACTCAGAAACTGCGGCGTTATCAGCCCCGAGAACATAGAAGAGTATATCGCTCTCGACGGTTATCAGGCGCTGGCTAAGGTGCTCACTCAGATGACCCCCGAGGACGTTATCCAGACTATACTGGATTCCGGACTCAGAGGACGCGGCGGCGGCGGATTCCCCACTGGTAAAAAATGGCAGCTGGCAAGAAATCTTGTCAAGGACGCCGACCAGAAATATGTATGCTGCAACGCCGACGAAGGCGACCCCGGCGCATTCATGGATCGTTCGGTGCTTGAGGGCGACCCTCATGTAGTTATCGAGGCAATGGCGATCGCCGGATACGCTATCGGTGCAACTCAGGGTTATATTTACGTTCGTGCGGAGTATCCTATAGCTGTTGAACGTCTGCGTATCGCGATAGGACAGGCAAGAGAATACGGACTGCTCGGTGACAACATTTTAGGCACCGGCTTCAAATTCGACCTTGACCTTCGTCTTGGCGCGGGTGCGTTCGTGTGCGGCGAGGAAACCGCGCTTATGACCTCTATCGAGGGCAACAGAGGCGAGCCGAGACCCCGTCCTCCTTTCCCTGCCGAAAGCGGTCTTTTCCAGAAGCCCACTATTCTGAACAACGTTGAAACTTATGCAAACGTTCCTCAGATAATACTCAACGGTGCAGACTGGTTCGCGTCGATGGGTACCGAAAAATCCAAGGGCACCAAGGTATTCGCTCTCGGCGGAAAGATCCACAATACCGGTCTGGTAGAGATACCGATGGGTACTACACTGCGTGAAGTTATTTACGAGATAGGCGGCGGCATTCCTAACGGAAAAGAATTTAAGGCGGCTCAGACCGGCGGACCTTCCGGCGGCTGCATCCCCGCAGAGCATCTCGATATCCCGATAGACTATGACAACCTTATCTCCATCGGCTCAATGATGGGTTCGGGCGGACTTATAGTTATGGACGAGAACAACTGTATGGTGGATATCGCAAAGTTCTTCCTTGAATTTACCGTTGATGAATCCTGCGGAAAATGTACTCCCTGCCGTATAGGTACTAAGAGACTTTATGAGATGCTGGAGAAGATAACCTCCGGAAACGCAACGCTTGAAGACCTTGATAAGATGGAAAAGCTTTGCTACTACATAAAGAACAACTCTCTGTGCGGTCTGGGACAGACGGCGCCCAACCCGGTGCTTTCTACTCTGCGCTACTTCAAGGACGAGTATCTTGCTCACGTTGTTGACAAGAAATGTCCCGCAGGCGTTTGCCAGGATCTGCTTACTTACAAGATCGTTGCGGACAAGTGCAAGGGCTGCACCGCCTGCGCAAGAAAATGTCCTGTCGGCGCTATTTCCGGTACTGTTAAAGAGCCTCACAGCATTGACACCACCAAGTGCATCAAGTGCGGCGCTTGCATGGCGACATGTAAGTTTGGCGCTATCGTAAAGGAATAAAACCTATCAGTTGAAAGGAATAGATCATACTATGGTTAATATTAAAATTAACGGCATAGAATATTCTGTCGAAGAAGGAACGACGATACTTGAGGCTTGCCGCCAGAACGGTATCCGTATCCCTACCCTTTGTTGGCTCAAGGATATCAATGCTATCGGCGCCTGCCGTATCTGTGTAGTTGAGATGAGCGGCGCGCGCAGCCTTACCGCCGCTTGCGTGTATCCGTTATCCAAGTTTGACGAGGGCAAGAATATTCTTACTCACTCCCCCGCAGTTCTCGAAAGCAGAAAAATGACCTTACAGCTTTTGCTGTCTAATCACAACATGGACTGCCTTGCCTGCGCAAGAAGCGGAAACTGCGAATTGCAGGCTCTTTGTAAAGAGCTCGGCGTAGACGATTCCTCTTATTTTGAGGGTGCAAAGAACGAGTTTGACATCGACACCAGCTCCAAGCATATGTACCGCGACGACAACAAGTGCATCAACTGCCGCCGCTGCGTCGCCGCTTGTGAAAAGTATCAGGGCATAGGCGTTATCGGCGCTAACGAGCGCGGTTTCAAGACCGAGATAAGCTGTGCTTTCGGAATGGATCTTGCAAATACCGCATGCGTATCCTGCGGACAGTGCATAACCGCATGTCCTACCGGCGCGCTTTCGGAGAAGGACGACACCGATAAGGTATGGGAAGCGCTCGCAGACCCCGAAAAGGTGGTAGTTGTACAGACCGCTCCCGCAGTAAGAGCGTCTCTCGGGAGGCTTTCGGTTATCCGATAGGCACTCCCGTTGAGGGCAAGCTCGCAGCGTCGCTCAGAAGGCTTGGTTTCAACGCCGTATTTGATACCAACTTCGGCGCAGACCTTACCATCATGGAAGAGGCAAACGAGTTTATCGACAGAGTAAAGAACGGCGACGTTCTCCCGATGATAACCTCCTGCTCGCCCGGCTGGGTACGCTATTGTGAAGCGTACTTCCCCGAATTTTTGCCTAACCTTTCAAGCTGCAAATCTCCGCAGCAGATGGCGGGCGCTATAATCAAGACCTACTGGGCAAAGAAGAACAATATCGACCCGAAGAATATCGTTTCGGTATCGGTAATGCCCTGCACCGCAAAGAAATTTGAGATAGGCCGCGAGGATCAGTCCGCGGCAGGCGTTCCCGATGTTGATATTTCCATCACTACCAGAGAGCTGGTCAAGATGATAAACAAGGCCGGCTTACGCTTTAACGATCTTCCCGACGAGAAGTTTGATTCTCCGCTCAGCGAAGGCTCCGGCGCGGCGGTAATATTCGGCGCGACCGGCGGCGTTATGGAAGCCGCTCTTAGAACCGCAGTATGGAAGCTCACCGGCGAAGCTCCCGACAGCCCCGTTGAATTTAACGAGGTAAGAGGCGTAGAAGGCATAAAGTTTGCAGAATACAATGTAGGCGGCACCGCTGTTAAGGTTGCTGTAGTTTCCGGTCTTGCAAACGCTAAGAAGCTGCTCACCCAGGTAAAGAACGGCGAGGTGGACGTTCAGTTCATCGAAGTGATGGCTTGTCCCGGCGGCTGCGTAAACGGCGGCGGACAGGTTATTCAACCCGCAGAGGTTCGCAACTTCGTCGATATCCGCGCTGAGCGTGCAAAGGCGCTTTATTCGCTGGATACCGCGCGTGCGGTGAGAAAATCTCATGAAAGCCCCGACATCAAGGAAGTATACGCAAACTTCCTCGGTGAGCCCGGCAGCCATACCGCTCATGAGGTGCTTCACACCAGCTATAAACCCAGCAGCTTGAGCAAATAAACCAAACAATAACAAAGGGAACGGTTTTCCGTTCCCTTTTATTTTTATGCAATAAGTTTATCAGAATATCAACGTTCCTTTGCTGTAGAAGTGGTGTACCATAAAATTGATTCGTTCTTCACCGTCTGTATAAACGGTCTTGGTATAGAAATCGTCCAGCTTAAAGCCGCCGTCAGCTTCCTTTTCCAAGGTTATGTAATAATAACTTTTCGTCCAGCCTTCCTGGATAGCCGTCGGATCGCACAACAATTTTACGTTGATGGTGTTTTCATCCTCGGTGTATTCTTTTACATACAGCTTCCAGCCGTCGCTCAAAGGAAGCGTCATGCCTCCCTCAGGACATTGTCTGTATACTGCGCCGTCCTGCTCCCAGCTGTAAAAATGCGGATCGTCCGGGTTTTCGGTACCCAAAGCGTTGTTTATAAATTTGTCGGTGAAGTATTTTGACATCTCGTTTTTAAGCTTTTCTTTTGTGTTTACGGCAGAGCCCGTATATTTGATAAAAGAACCGGGATAGGAGTGCGTTTCCGGGTCTTCGTCGCATATTTTTATAAGCTCTTCGGGAAGCTCGTCTTCCGTAAGCGTTACCCGTTCAAACTCGTACTGCGTACCCTTGAACATCTCCGGCACGTCTTTTACTTCAAAATTGCGATTGAAAAATACGTACGCCGGTTTTGTATAATCTTCGTACAGAGTGGTGAGCACCTGCTTTTGTTCATCGGTAAGAGTGATGGATTCCAAGGTGTCGTTCTCCGCCGGATCAGTTACCTCCGCTGAGCTTTCGACCTGCTCATCCAGATCAGCGTCGGGGTCGATCAGCTTTATACATTTACGGATAGTTTCATCTTCGGCAAAGAAATCATAAACGACCGTTCCTATCGTGACGGTAAGCTCATCGTTCAAGCCGAACGTGACCTTTGAAGGCAGGTTTATCTCGTTGATATAAAAACTCATGGTGTATACCGTACCGCGAAGATCCTTTTCCTGCTCCTCATAGCCGTACTTCTTACATCTGTTTTCGAGATATCCGTTCAACGTGTCTTCGTCAAAAAGAGTATTCCATACATTCATGACCTCATCGGAGGACATCGAAAATTCAGAAACGGTACTGCCGTCGTCCTTTTCCACATTCTCCAAAACGGTGTATTTATCGGAAATATCGGCAAAAAGATCGGTCAGGGATAATGAATTATGCAGAATGTTGATGTAGGTATAATAGTTGCTGTCACCTTCAAATTTTGCGGCCAGCGCGAAATCTATCGTCATTCCGTCTATAAGGTAAAGGTCAACGTTTTTCGTTACCGGGGCTTTGGTATCCGGGTCTATACCGTCCACCTCGACGGTCTTATATATACCTCTGCTATAGTAGCTGTCAATATAGGCTTCGTCTAAAGGAACGGTCGTACCGACGTATTCCCTTGTTCCGGTATTGGCGGTATATATCACGGGAAAATAATCCGGCAATACCGCGTCAGCCCCGTATTCCGCCGTATTGGAAACCGGAAAATACTCGGTTACGCTGTTGAAAGTGATTATGTTTTCCTCGGGTTTACTTCCGGATGAATCGTTGCTGTACACAAGCTCGGTGGGATCCGAGGAGTCGGTCACAAGTAGTGTGCTGCTTTCTTCTCTATCAGTCGTATGCTCGCCGCTTGTATCGGTGTAAACGACCGGTCTGCCGGACAGCAGCGCATTTATCGCGAACGCACCGCCGACTACTAACGCAAGACATGCCGCTATCGACACTATTCTTATCAGCAGCTTATTGTTGTTCTTTTTTCCGCAGCTCGGAGCCGCTTCGTATATAAATTCATCGCTTATATCGCCGAAAACATCTAAAAATTGTTTGTTAGTCATACGTTTATGCCCTCCTTTTCTAAAAATTCGCGCAGTTCATTCCTAAGGCGTAATAATGTCATTTTGACCTTGCTTTGACTTATGTTGTTTTCATTTGCAATATCCTTTATCGGCGAAAAATACCAGTAGCGCTGTATAAAAATTTTTCTTTTTTCTTTACTGAGAGAGATCAGAAAACGGTTAAGGCAATCCCGCAGGACAAAGGAATCGAACGGTTCCGTGCTGCCGGATACCGTGTTTTCCAGCTCGTCCAGCGACGCGGTAAGCTCGCTGCCTCCGCGCTTTAAGGCGGTGTTCTTTTCATACCTGTCCAAAGACAGATTACGGGTTATCTTACCGAGATAGACAGACAGTCTTTCCGGGCGTTTGGGAGGAATGGTATGCCACGCTTTAAGATACGTATCGTTTTCACATTCTTCCGCGTCGGAATTGGATTTTAAGATATTGTACGCTATGTAGTGGCAGTACCTGCCGTATTTGCTTTTGGTTTCGGATATCGCTGATTCGGAACGCTGAAAATACAGTTCAATTATCTGTTGATCCTCCATTCGGACTCCCCCTTTTTCTAATATATTCGAAGCCTCGCACAGATCGACGTCATGTATTATTAAACTGAAAATCAAAAAAGAGCTTGTACTGTGCGGATATATTGCTGCTGTAGATCTGTGCGAGCGCTCCGGTAAGGTCCTTACATAAATATAGACGGGAAAAACCATGTTTTGGTCACAAAAAAGGGGTGCGTTTGCACCCCTGAATATATTTATTTTTCTTACGCTTTTCCTACCGAACCGAAAAGCTCCATCTTTTCCTTAACGGTAGCCTTGATAGCCTCGAATCCGGGAGCGAGCAGCTTTCTCGGGTCGAAGCCCTTGCCCTGCTGATCCTTGCCCTCTTCTATATACTTTCTGGTCGCCGCCTGGAAAGAAAGCTGGCACTCGGTGTTTACGTTTATCTTAGCAACGCCGAGAGAGATAGCCTTCTTTATCATATCCTCGGGAATACCGGTGCCGCCGTGGAGTACCAAAGGCATATCCCCTACCTTTTCCTTAACTGCCGCAAGCGTTTCAAAGGAAAGACCGGGCCAGTTTTCAGGATATTTGCCGTGGATATTGCCGATACCTGCCGCCAGCATGGTAACGCCGAGATCTGCAATCATCTTGCACTCTTCGGGATCCGCACACTCGCCGGAACCGATAACGCCGTCCTCTTCGCCGCCGATAGCGCCGACCTCTGCTTCAAGAGAAAGACCGAGAATATCGCATGCGTGTACGAGCGCGGTGGTCTTTTCTATATTCTCCTCGATGGGATAGTGGGAACCGTCAAACATGATGGAAGAAAATCCGGCGTTGATGCACGCCTTTGCACCCTCAAACGTGCCATGGTCAAGATGAAGCGCTACCGGAACGGTGATACCGAGCTCTTCTATCATGCCCTTTACCATGCCTACAACGGTCTTATAACCGCACATGTATTTTCCCGCGCCCTCGGACACACCGAGAATTACCGGTGACTGAAGCTCCTGTGCGGTAAGCAGAATAGCCTTTGTCCATTCAAGATTGTTGATATTGAACTGGCCGACAGCGTATTTTCCCTCGCGCGCCTTGTTCAACATTTCTTTAGCTGAAACTAACATCTTTTTCTCCTTTGATTTTTATTTGCCGTAACCGACTTTTAATAAATTAAGTATATCATAAATCGGCAGGACTGTCAAGTAACTTTATTTGACCGAATAAAGTTTGAGCGCGGTATTGACCGTCTGGGTGACCGCTAAACCGTCCTCGTTTTCGTCGGCGGTAAGCAATGTTGTAATATTCTCGTACTCAAACTCGTTTATAAACTCGTTTCTTATAAGGTCGTAAACCGTTGCCTTAGAGCTTATTGTAAACAGCAGACTTGCGCCGCTGTCGTCCGATAAAGAGGAGACCGACAGGTTGCCGCTTATCGGGGAATCAGAGCAAACCAGATACCTTACGGAGGATATATCAAAGCCGACCTGCTCCAGCTCGTCTCTCAGCGTAATGTCCTCCGGCAGCATATTGATAAGCTGAGTTATCTCGTCATAGGTAAGCTCGCCGCTTAGCGTCGGGAAAGCCAAATGCTCCAGCGTGAGGCTTTTTCCCAAGGTATTGCAGGGCATTTTCTCACCGGCGGTATCGGTATCGTCGGGTGTGAGGTCGTCGGAAAGCGCTTTCAGCCTTGAAGAAAGCGAAGCTGCAAGCTGCGTATCGTCGTCTGACGACATTCCCGCAATGCAGGCGGACTGAATTATCACGGAAGCGACGGCGTAACGAAACTCGTTCTTACGCTTTTGCGTTTGGGACTGCCAGTTATACATACAATCGGTAAGATTGTCAAAGCATTTAAGCGCGCCCTTTGAGCCGTCCGCTCCGTAACAGCCGTCTATAACGCGTTCAAGCAGCTCGTAATAATGCACGCCCTTTACCGTTGCGCTGCCAGCGGCTTTTATAACGGCAAGGTATTCCTCCCGCTGCGACTGTAACGCCGCAAGCTGTGCGTTATCGGTGCAGTTATCAATGCTCTGCTCTGTCTTATATAACTCCGTCAGGTAATTTGCCGCTCTGCGCGAAGCCGCCCACATCGCCTGCAAATCGGACATGAACAACACAAGCTGAGCCCTGTCCTTGTTTATATGCTCTCCGGTCTGGGATAAATGCCCGGCGGAAATGCATTGTTCGGACTGTCTTAGTATCGGCTCAATATAGGAATTGCGCTCCGCGGCGGCGATATAGCTTTGATAGGTATTATCAGCCTCCGACTGATCGTTCATAATATCCGTTAAAGATGAACCGGCTGATAAGGAATCCGTGATAACATCCAAAAGCGGCTGCAAGGAATCGTAATCGCCGGAAAAGCCTTCCGCATTCGTCGGCGATCTGTCAAAGCTGTAATAAAGCGGTACAGCCGCGGCAAAGCCGTTTTTTCCCCATCTGTCGCTGACGCTGCCGGTCCTGAGCGCCGCGGAGCCGACAAGCTCGGTCTTTTCTCCGTTATCGGGAATTTCTATCTGAACGGTAACGGAAGCGTCCTTTGACGTTATCGAAGTTATATCCGCATTGGCAAAATCCCCGGTAAAGGCAAGACCGGATCTGCTTACGGAATTGAAAGTGCCGTTCAGCGCGTCAAACTCCAGTTCGGCGCTGATAGTATCGTTTTCTCGTGAAACGGAAAGTATGCTGACTCGAACGTCTGTCTCTCCCACATCCGCCGTAAAGTCAACGGGAATGGGGATATTAAACGCCGACGGCGACAGTGAAAATACAAGTCCGGATACGATATCCGGTATATCTTCGGTATTGACGTCGCTGACTTCCAGCGTGACCTCCGCCTGAGATTGCGAAACTCGCCTAAGCTCGGTGACCGAAACGCCGCTTTGCGAGGCGGTGAGCATTTCGGGAAGAAGCTCGTCGTTGAACTGGCAATCCTGTAGGTTTATGGTAAAGGAGACCCGATTGCCGGTCGTTTTAAGCGTGTCGGCGGAAAAATACACCGCCGGAGAGATAACTTTTATCGTAGTAAAAACGTCTTGGCAGGAATCCGTCACCGCAGAACCTTTCACGGTTATCTTTCCGTTTTTAACGTAATCGGAATTGATATCGCTGAGCGTAAAAGAAATGGTGTTATCTCCGATACGCTCGAAATTATTTATACTGCTATTACCAAAGCTGCCGGATAAAACTATATCCTGCTCGGTTATCTCTTCTGAAAATGTGCTGTTGTCCAGCGTGAGGCGTATGCTCACCGGAGCTGAACCGCTGGTTATCTGTGAAATGTCGGAAACAAGCGCATAAGTGGGATACCTCACCGTGACTCCTGCGCAGAGATATTTGTTTGCGGCGCTGCACTTCCTGTCAAAAATAAGGATATAATCAGACGGTCGGTTAGCGTCAAAATCCTTGTCGGTAAACTCCACCGTCACCGAACGGGAAGAATTGCGGGTAACGTTAGTAGGCGTTATATTGCATACCTTGTATTCGCTTTCGGTCAGAGGTATTCCCTTTTGTGAATCTATCTCCGGCAGAACAGAGTCGTTTATCACGCTGTAGCAGACAACGATATTATCCGGGGATATTTCTTCGGCAAAATCGGCGTTATCGGAAATAACGTTAAGTGAAAATTCCCCTTTGGAATTATAGACGAGCGTACTGTCCGAGCGCACGTTCACAAAAAAATCTCCCGGCTGCGGCTGATCTACGTCGGGAGAAGAACATCCCGTAAGCGTCATAGCAAAGCAGAGAACGTATATTATTAACTTGTAAAAACGTCCGATACTCAAAAAAACTTCTCCTTTAATAAGCTCAATTAAAAATGCTGTCTTCACCGCCGAAATAATAATTGGAATAATTGTATTTCATGTCGGCAGCAAAGGGTATTTCGTAATAATTATAAACATCTTTCGCCGTTTCGACCTCGCCCTCTTTTATCTCGGGCGAGATATTGCGCAATCCGTCGGTGGTTATCGTTATTTCATCCACGTTGAAAAAGTCGTAGTACACCTCGCCGTTGTCGCCGTCGTCCCATGTAAGGTCGATATGATACCATTCATCGTCCATCTTTATCATGTTCCACATGTGAGAAATGCCTTCGCTTTCCCCTACCACGATAAGATTATCAAGACCCATTTTCTGGCACATGTATTCAAAGGCGCGGGAATAGGATTCGCAAACGCCCTCGCCGTTTATAAGCACGCCGAACGCCTCATATATATCCGAGCCGTTGTCCTCGTCATCGCAATACACGGCGTTTTTAAGTATATACGTGTGTACCTCTGAAAGATAATCCATAAGCGAAACGCTGCCGTCCGCCTCGGCGAATATCTCTTCCGCCTTTTGCTCGCACTTCGACCTGTAAAAATCGCACTCGTTTTTATCGTAGATATAAGAAAGGTGCGCCTGAGTAACGTTTTCCTTAGTGCCGCTTTTTATATTCGGAAGACTGGGGATCTGGAAAAGCATAGGATTATCGTAATTCACACAGAACAGTATTTTTGTCAGCTGCGAATAGCTTATCCCCAGATTTCCGATATTTACGACGCTTTCAAAATTCGATACCGCGTCGTATATTTTTTCATAAACATACTGCTCCGAATTGGTAAGAGAATTATAACCGTATGCGTACTTGTAAGACTCTGTATTCTTAAAGATAACATAAGAGCCGAAAAGCACGTCCGACAGCCTGCCGTTATCCTCCGCGCGAACGCATATAAAAGTATTTTCGTTTATCGGTATTCCGGACATAGGGTCATATTTTAAGCTGTTCGTATCCGGCAAAGAGCCGTCAATGGTATAGTAAAGGTCATATTCGCTGCTCAGCATAAGCGTCTGCGGCTTGCTGTAATAGCCGGAGGAAATGTTTGCGGTAACGTCGCAGACAAAATCCGACGGCAGGCTATCAATATCAAAATCAGGATAATACGGCAGCTCGGCGGGTATATCGACCTCCTGCCGCAAAGCATTGTAATCCGCCTTCTCGTGCTGAGATATCTTGATGATATCCGTGCAGGAGGAAGACGCCGGCTGAGAATACGGCAAAAAGAATATTGCTATGACTGTAAATATCAACATCAGCGAACCGAAAGCCGATATCTTCACTATACCCCACTCCTTTAATTGAAAATGC
Source organism: uncultured Ruminiclostridium sp. (assembly GCA_947630685.1). GTDB lineage: Bacteria > Bacillota > Clostridia > Oscillospirales > Ruminococcaceae > Ruminiclostridium_E. The sequence continues at coordinate 38,775 of CANRII010000008.1, forward strand.
TTCTTATATCAGCGCTTTGCTATACGGATATCGCTGCCTGCGAATTTAAGATTTTTCATTGAGATGAGCCGGCTGGCTACCCTGTCCGTGTACCTTGACGCAAGCTCCTCATAGGTAAGATTGGAATTCACTATAGTAGGCCTGCCGTAATTCAGCCGCGTATTGATTATGCTGTAAATGCACGCGGAATAGAACTGGGACGGAAATTCCGCGCCGAGATCGTCCAGCACCAGCAGATCGCATTCTTTTACGGTGAGCATAGCCTCGCTGTTTTCGTCGTCGTTTCTATCGAAATGCGCAGACTCTATCTTCCCAAGCAGATCAGGCGCCGAGCCGTAAACTACCGAATACTCCTTACCTATCACTGTCTTTGCTATGGCTAACGACAAATGCGTTTTACCGAGGCCGGTGCCGCCGCTCATGAATATCGATTCGCACGGAATATGGAAATTTGCCGCGTATTTTTCGCAATAACGGAAATTTTGCTCCATTATATCTCTGGGAGAAAGTCCTCCCAGCGCCGGCGATTTTACGTCGCTGTAATATTTGATATCAAAGCTCTCGAAGCTCGCAAGTCCTATAGGGATACTTTTGCTAAGCTCTTTTGCGGCGATCTGACGAAGAACGGTATGAAAGCACTCGCAGCGTCTGTCCTCTAAAACGCCGCTGTCATGACACTTTTCACAGGTGTATATTTTATCGAGATAATCCGCAGGATAGCCGTTTTCTTTAAGCAAGGCGGAAAGTCTGTCCTGGTCGGCAAGATTTTCGTCTTTGAGCTTTTCTATCTGCTTAGCGGCATTATCATCATGCGCAAGTATTATCTTCGCCAGCTTGTCGATAGTACCGGCAAGCCCGGTTATAAGCCTGCCCGCCTCCGGTATCTTATCGGATACTTCTTTCTCGCGGCGGCTTTCTTCCCGCCGGTTTTCATATCGCCGTTGCTCCATTATCTGCTCGGCCTGTTCGTAATAGGCGGACGGATATCCCATCTTCAATCTCCTTTTTTGTATTCTTCAAGTATCTGCCTGTCTAAATCGGATAGATCAAGGGAGGAATTATCCTGCGGCGCCTTGCCGCCGTGTTCCTTGCTTGCCTGCTCCGGCGTGGATATTCCTTTTTCGTGCCAGTTTTCCAATATCTTGCCGATATACGGGAACGAGCACTTGCCCTTTGAATTTACGTTTATATCATACGCGATCTTTATCATTTCCGGCGAAAAGCCCCAGACGTTTATCCAGGTATCGGAAAATTCCTTTTCTTTCTGCGACATGGCACGATCTATCCCGAAAAGGGATTTTACGGTATTTTCGGCGCTGTGAGCAGATTGGAGCCTACACACGTATTCTTCCGCAGCGGAAAGAGTGATAACGTCCTTTTCCACCCAGTCTGCGGCGACGGTCTTCATATACGCGGGAGAAGTCCTGCCGACAGAAAAGCAATAATCCACCAGCATCAGCGCGACCTCCGCCGGCATTCCTATATCGTCTGTTATCGTGACCAAGGCGTTCTGCTCGGCATGCTTAAGCGGTCTGCCGTACATCTTTTCGCAAACCTTGAAAAGATGATCTATCTTATCATCGCATCTTATTGTGTCGGCTATCTGCTTTGGAGAAAACTCCGGAGAGCGCAGAGCGGCGGAACGCATCGCGGCAAGCTGCACGGCGTTATCGGTTTTAGGCACGGCGGTTTGTTCATAATTTGCGGTTTTCTGAACATTTGCGGCCGCAGCGGGAATATAGCCGTCGTCTGCGCTTTGCAGCAAGCCCTGCTGTTCCCAGAAGATAAGCGCGTCGGAAACGTCCTCGTCCTTCATACACAGCGCCTCGGCCGCTTGTGAAAGCCCGATATCCTCGCCGCTGTGTCGCAGAAAATACAGCAGCACCTTTACAGAGCTCCCGCCGGCTATTTTTATGTATTTATCGACAACGTCCGAAGGCACCGCGAACACGCTGCCCCAGCTGCCGAGATTTATCTTGTATCCCATTTTTTCACCGTCTTATGCGAAAATTTACAGTTATATTTATTTTAACACATATCTCGGCGTATGTCAATATCGCACATGCGGCGAAAGCGGGATATAAAAAAGCGCTTTACCGCGAAAGGTAAAACGCTTAGTTTATTAAATCTATCGAAAATCAGGTCAACATAACGCTTTTGAGCGGCAGCTTCCTTATCCGCCGAGAGCAGACGTACATGGCGATTTCATAAGTTAGGATAAACAGGATCAATGTGATCATACACGCCTTAAAATCGAAGCTGTATTCGGGTATATTTTCCACATCGGCAAATACGACCGTTACCATGATTTTTAATAACGCATACTGATAGATCGTACCGATCGCAAATCCGATATAAGAAAACGGTCTGTAACCTCCGAGGACCGCCCCGCTGCAATCGCTGTGTTTATAGCCGAATACTCTCATCATGGCGATAGTTTTGGCGTTTCCTTTTACTACGCTTGAAAGCGATAAAAATAAAGTCATAAAAGCGAGTATCAAGCCTATCGTCATTATCATGACCGCCATTGTTTCGCTCGAAAGGTCTTTCATGGATATTGACATCTGCACCATAGCCGAGAAACAAAACGCCGAAAACATTATAAAAAACACAAGTGATTTTCTGCCTCTTACCGTGCTCCTTGTTAATTCTTTAAGAAAAGGCATATCATTCGTTTTGTTTTTGCTTACCTTTGCCTTATACTCACGCTTTTCTTTTAACAAATCAAGCACGGGTGTTTTAAGCCTGAAACAGGCATATATAACCGCTAAAGCCGCAAAGCTTATCGCAGGCACAACGATCAAAATAAATGCTAAAGCGGGGTGAAACTGCACCTTGATTTCGGGAAAAAGACGGTCGGCGTTCTGCAATTCATAAAAACCCGGCAGATAGAGAAAAGCCGCCGCATACCCCAAAGCGCAGCCGACGAAAACGCTTAGACCAAACACCCAAAAATGCTTTGCGATATTGAAGTCGGAATATCCGAGAGCTTTCAGTATTCCGAGTTCTTTGCCGTGCGTATCTATGTAGTTCTTGACATAGAACAGGAGCATAATTACGGACGTTACGGCTAAACAACCGCCCGAAACGGCCGCGACGACCTTTCCGGTAGAAACGACGGCATTATACATTGCAACGCCGCCTGCCGCCGTTATCTCATTTTTCATTGCCGCAATATCAATATTATAATTCAAAAACAACGTGCACACGAAAACGGCGCAGCAAGCGATAACGGATATGCCTATCAGTTTGAGCGCGTCTTTCATTCCTACGATCATACCGTTACCACCCTATCTCATAAGCGGTCTTTTGCTTTTCGTTTGTAAAACCTCGGATATTTTCCCGCTGTTTATTTTCACGACCGTATTCGCCATTTCTGCTATATTCTGATTATGCGTCACCATCACAATGGTAAAAGCGTATTCTTTATGCAGCTTGCAAATATAGTCAAGGACCTGTCTGCCTGTCTGTTCATCAAGCGCGCCTGTCGGTTCGTCTAAAAACAGCACCTTGGGCTTTTTGGCAAGCGCACGGGCAACGGAGACTCTTTGCTGCTCACCGCCCGAAAGCTCGCTCGGATATTTACTTGATCTATCTTCAAGCCCTACGGCGGTTATAATTTCCGCATATTCCCGATTATCGGCAAGATCGGCTCCCATTCGCACATTCTTTTCCACCGTCATATTAGGGAGCAGATAATACTGTTGGAAGATAAAACCGATATTATCCCTGCGAAACTGCGTCAATTCTCCGTCGGATAATTTTGTAATGTCGCTTGTTCCGTATAAAACGCTTCCGCTGTCGGGGCGTTCCAATCCCGAAATAACGTTCAGAAAGGTGGATTTTCCCGACCCGGACGCGCCCAAGATCACGGTGAGATCTCCGTCGGCGATTTGCAGGCTGATACCTTTCAGCACTTGATTTCTATTTCCGCCGGCTCCGTAAGATTTTGTAATGTCCGATACCGCTATCATTCCGCTTTGCCTCCTTTGATTTCTTTAAGCAAGCCTACAAATACCTCCGACATCATCTTTCCGATTTCCTCAGCAGTAAAGTAACACATATTTGTCGCACAAAGCACGGCAATACCGTGTGAGTATATCCACAAATGACGGTAAATGTCTTCGGCGTCTTTCTCGCAAAGTCCATATCCGCTTCGGACGGACTGCAATATTTGGTCATAGTTTTCATCTATGATCGGGAGAACGCCCGCAACGGACGGATTTTGCGGCTGTTCGGACATAAAGAGTATTTGAAACAGCTTCGGCTCTTTGATAGCAAACAGGATATACTGCATACCTACGCCCTTAAAAGCAGGCTCCTGCTGCAACCCGACTTGAATATACCCCGCATACAGAGCCTTTGCAGCCTTTAGCACTTCTGCCTGTACTTCTTCCATATTTTCAAACACGGTAAAAATCGGTTTTGGCGATGAACCCAGCTTTGTTCCAAGCGCCCTTGCCGTTAGCGCGTTTATTCCCTCTTCTCGCGTTAGATCCAAAGCGGTTTTTATGATCTCTTCCCGTGTAAATTTACATTTTGGCGGCATTTCTTTTCCTCCTATAATAAGAAACGTATGTTTCGCAACATCTGTTTCTTATTATAACCGAATACCGGTGATTTGTCAAGTAGTTGTTGATATTTTAGGCAATTTTTTTCTTACATTTCCTCGGAAATTCGTGTACGCAAAAAACGAACCCGCATTGTTATGCGGGTTCGCGGTGATTTGGCTGGGATAGCTGGATTTGAACCAGCGGATGACGGAGTCAAAGTCCGTTGCCTTACCCCTTGGCTATATCCCAAAATATTAGCCGCCCTTCGCAAAAAACAGCGCAGAGCGGCATCTGCTTGATATGGGGTAGAAGAAGGGATTCGAACCCTTGGTCTTCGGAGCCACAATCCGACGCTTTAACCAGCTAAGCTACATCTACCATATATGGCACGCCACACAGGATTCGAACCTGTGACCTACCGCTTAGAAGGCGGTTGCTCTATCCAGCTGAGCTAGTGGCGCATACAGCCATCATACATAAATAAAGTCCTCAACGAGTGAGAACTGTTGGAGCGGGTGATGGGAATCGAACCCACACAACCAGCTTGGAAGGCTGGGATTCTAGCCATTGAACTACACCCGCAAATGTCATTTCAGTAACGCTTGTATATTATAACACGACGAATAAAAAATGTCAAGTGCTTTTATAAATATTTTTTGAAAAAAGTGTCGATACGGCTTTTCAAAAGCGTAACATCTTACTCGGTCACCCGTAATAAAGCCGCGGGATAAGCGCCGACACGATACTGTTACTAAATAAAAAGAACCCAGCATATACTGAGTTCTTTTGTATGGTTATCCAATACTGGAGCTGATACCCAGATTCGAACTGGGGACCTCATCCTTACCAAGGATGCGCTCTACCGCCTGAGCCATATCAGCCTGACAGTTAGTTATTATATCATAAAAAAAAAGACGTGTCAAGCATTTTTTGCAATTTAATGAAAATAATTTGTAGTGTTACAATAGATGTGAGACCAAAAGATAAAAAAGACAAGGAAAAAGTGATCGATTTCTGTTAGAATAAA
>CANRII010000009.1 GCA_947630685.1 uncultured Ruminiclostridium sp.
CCGGACGCTCCTACAGAACCGGAATTGCCGTTTGAGCCGGATACTCCTACAGAACCGGAATTGCCGTTTGAGCCGGATACTCCTACAGAACCGGAATTGCCGTTTGAGCCGGATATTCCCGATGAGCCAAAAGAGCATATCGATCCGATAAGGCAGCTTAACGACCTTGACCCGGCGGGGCAGTGGGAGCAGACGGTAGCGCAGCTGCCGGAGTTTTTGAAAGCGTTGTTAAAGGACGTAAAGGTCAAAATAGACGGAAACAAGATAGTGCTAAGCGGATATTCGCCGTTTTTGTATGATTTCATGCAAAAGGGAGATTCCGCGATGAGAGTACAGGCTGCCGCCAAACAGGTGACCGGCAGGGAAATGCGGTTACAGTTTGTGGAGCAGGAAGCCGAGCAGGAAGAGGAAATACGCGACCGTGCGGACGTCTTTTTAAGGCAGGCACAGAGCATGGGCGTAAAAATAAAAAATAAAGGGACTAAGGGCAAAGCCTGAAACCGTATGAAAGGAAAAAAGATATGAAGTCCAGATTACCCAAGGAATACCAGAACAAGGGCGCAGGCAACATGAACAACATGATAAAGCAGGCGCAGAAGATGCAGGAGGATATCGAGCGCGTACAGGCCGAGCTTGACGAGAGAGAGTTCACCGCGTCCGCGGCAGGTGGAATGATAGAGCTTACCATGACCGGCGGCAAAAAGCTGCAAAGCGTTAAGCTGAATCCCGAATGCGTCGATAAGGACAACATCGAGGATCTTCAGGATATAATCGTAGCGGGCGTTAACGCTATTATCACTCAGATAGAAGATGTAAGCGCCGCCGAGATGGAAAAAGTGACCGGTTCGGTCAACATACCCGGACTTATCTGATGAACGAGTACGATTCACATCCGCTTATCCTTGCGACGGAGCAATTCGCAAAGCTGCCGGGGATAGGTCTTAAGACCGCGCAGCGGCTTGCGTATTTTATCCTTAACTCCACCACCGAAGAGGTAGAGGAGTTTACCGAGGGGATATTGCAGGCGCGCCGTTCGGTCAAGATATGCCAATGCTGCCAGAATTTCAGCAGCGGGGATATTTGCGCTATCTGTTCGGACGAACGCAGGGACAGTAGGGTAATATGCGTAGTGGAAGCGCCGAAGGACGTCACTGCGTTTGAGCGGTCGGGCGGCTTTAACGGAGTTTATCATGTTTTGCACGGATTGCTGTCGCCGATGGACGGGATAGGTCCGCAGCAGCTTAAGATAAAAGAGCTTATGTCCCGCCTTACCGACTGCGAGGAGGTCATTATGGCGACCAATCCGACGGTAGAGGGCGAGGCGACCGCGGTATATCTAAGCCGCATGATAAAGCCGATGGGGATAAAGGTAACGCGGCTCGCTTACGGATTACCGGCGGGCTCTACGCTGGAATATGCCGACGACGTGACCTTGCAGCGCGCGCTTGAAAACCGCAACGAACTGTGATATTTCCGAATTGTTTATTGAAAGGAAAAAGCCATGACAGACGAGCAAAAGAAAATACTTAAACAAAAGACCATGGAGCTTAAAAATCCCGACCTTGTCGCGGCGATGAGAGAGATGAAAAAGTCCCCCAAGCCCGAGCCGCAGGTGCAGGCGGATTATATCAACGCGCTGCTCAGGGCGCGGCTTATCGTGCCGGTCAGCATGTCCGACGCGGAGGAGGAAAATAAGCTCCAGGTAAAATTCAGCCATATTACAAACAATAAAGGGCAGAAATATTTTATGGCGTTCACCGATATAGAAACGCTTAAAAAGACCCGCAGCGACGTTGATAAGATGCAGTTTTTAGGGCTTACCTACAACGATTTTGCAAAAATGCTGTCCGACCCTAAATGCCAGATGGAGGGCTTTGCGATAAATCCGTTTACCGAAAATATGGTACTAGGCCCTAAACAGGCGCAGGCGATACACGCGATAATCACCGCTCAAAGGGTGAGAAACGGCGAGCTTGCGGTGATAGAGGAGATAGCGGAGCTGCCGGAGGAATTGACCCGTCCGATGGAGAGCTATTTCGAGAGCAGGGGCGACGTCAAAAAGGCATATTTAATGCAGCTGCGCAAGGGCGAGCATATCAATCTGCTGATAGTGGTGGACACCGAAGAACAGGATTTTGAAGCATTCCGAAACGATTTCAACGAAAAGCTGCTCAACGAGCTCAACGACGAGAACAAACCGTTCGTCGTCATGTCCTTTAATGAAGAAGCGGGCAAACAAGCTACCCATGAAAAAGTACCTTTTTATGTTAAAATTTGATTTTTGCTTATAATAAAAACAGCTCCTCGGTCATCGGGGAGCTGTTTTTTGTATTCAAAAATAACTATACATCCTGCACATCAGCATACCGTTGTACAGCTTACGATTCTTATCGGCCTTTTTACCGAACAGCGCTTCAAATTGCTCATCCGGCGTTATCACATATACGCGCTTGTTGTTTAACGGCAGCATGACTTTTCCAAGTGCGGCGATAAGCTCGCGTGCCTCGTTCTGATCCAAAAGCCGTTCTCCGTACGGCGGGTTTGTGATGACGCAGGTGACGTCGTCGGGGCAGACAAGCCTGCGGATATCGCATTGCCGCACCGTTATCCTGTCCGCTACGCCCGCTTGTTTTGCGTTGTGCATGGTAAGGCTGACCGCCTCTTTGTCTATATCATATCCGTAGGCATGAAAATCACAGTCGGTGCGGATCTCGGCGCGTGCGCGTTCCCGCTCGTCCTGCCAGATATGCCCGGGTATTATCTCCCAGCTTTCCGCCGCGAATGTCCTGTCTATTCCCGGAGCGATGTTGAGCGCGCGGCGGGCGCTTTCTATCAGCAGAGTGCCGCTGCCGCAAAACGGGTCGCAGAGAACGTCGCTTGCTTTCAGCCGGGCAAGATCCGCCATTCCAGAAGCTAATGTTTCCCTTATAGGCGCGGCATTCGCTAGCTTGCGCCAGCCGCGTTTGTGCAGTCCGTCGCCGGAGGAATCCAGCATAATAGTAACGTTGTTTTTCATTATGGAAAACACGAATTGATAGGTCGTTTCGGTCTCCTGGAAATATCCTATGCCGTATACGCTTTTCAGCCGCTCCACCAATGCTTTTTTGATTATCTTCTGACAGGTCGGCTCGCTTTTCAAAACGGAATTAAGCGAGTGACCTTTTACCGGAAATTTGTCGAATTTGCCTACGAACATTTCCGCAGGAACGGCTTTTACGCCCTCAAACAGTTCGTCAAAGGTGACGGCGGTAAATCTTGCAAGCACTACCTCCACTCTTTCCGCTACCGAAAGAGTAAGGTTACAGCGTACTAAGACCGTTTCATCTCCGTCAAAGAATATTCTGCCGTCGCTTACCTCAAGATTTTCTCCGCCCGCCCTTTTTATCTCGTATGACAGCGTCTTTTCAAGGCCGAAGCGGCAGGGAGCGGATAATTTCAGCTTCATGACGCGCTTTCCGCCTGCGATCCGTTGCGGTCGCTGTTGGTTTTAGAGTCTTGCCAATCCGGCTCGGTCAGCGTTTCTCCGTAATGAGTAGTGCCGCCGTTCTCGTCGTGGTAATTGCAGATTTTCGGGAGGGCGTCCTTCTTATAATAGCCTATACCCTTGCTGGTGCATTTAGCGCCGGCGAGCAGACCGCTTTCAGTGCAGTATTCACGCTGCACGACGTTCGGGTCGGGGGTAAAGGTCTTGATGGAATCGTCGTCTATTATCTGTATCATAAAGTCATGCCATACCTGACCCATTACCGTGTAATTGTCGTTGGAGATGGATTTGTTGTTGTCGTAGCCTATTCTGATAACGCCGAGATATTCCGGGGTGAGTCCGGCAAAGGCGACGATACGGTCGTCGTTTGAAGTACCGGTCTTACCCACGACCTCTATGCCGTCTATCTTGGCGTAGCGTCCGGTAGTGCCGGAGGTCGCGTCAACGACGGTCTTCATCATGCGGTTGGTGATATACGCGCTGTCGGAATCGATAACGCGCTCTCCTATATCGTCCATTTCGAGTATGACTTTATCGTTGTAATCGGTGACCTGGCTGTACAGCTTAAGATCATAATAGATACCGCCGGTGCCGAATATCTGGAACGCGCCGGCAAGCTCGTCAAGGTACATGCCCTCCGTCAGCTGTCCGAGTGCGATAGGAGATAACGCCATGTCGTTTGTGTAGTCGAGCGTGGAGATATTGAGCTTGTCATGTAAGAAGTTAAAGCAGGTTTCCACTCCGAGCAGCTGCGCGCCTCTTACCGCGCAGGTGTTTATCGATTGCTGTACCGCATACCAGGCGGGAACATAATCTCCGTAATGGTAGCCGCCGAAGTTGTACGGCCAGGATGTTCCGTCGTCAAGCACCACGCTCGGCGCATCTCTTAACAGCGAAGAATAGCAGATTATATCCTTGTCTATAAGCTGTCCGTATACCGAGATAGGCTTCATGGTAGAACCTATAGGCAGCAGACCCATTGTCGCGCGGTTAAAGCAGTTTTCGCCGGGCTTATCGCCAATTCCGCCCGCAAGCGCCACTATACGCCCGTGATAATCGGTCAGCACGAACGCGCCTTGTATCAGATCTTCCTCCAACGCCTGAGTGTCATAGGAGGGGAAGAAGTTGTACGGGTCTTTGAAGAACGCCTCCAGCTTTTCCTGCAATTCCATATCCATATTAAGGTATATCTTATAACCGCCGCCGTAAAGCGCGTCGCGCGCGGTCTGATAATCATAGCCCTTAAGGTCGGCGAGATCCTCGATCACCTGCTCTATCGCGGCGTCTACATACCAGTTTTGAGTTACCTCGTAATCGTCCCAGCGGTAAGCCTCGTAATCGTCCTCGTCGTTGTAAACGCCCTCTTCCTCGGTATCGTCGTCCTCTTCTTCGTTATGTCCGTAAAATTCCTCATATCTCGGATCGACGTAGCCGTATGCGTCGCCCTCTACGATAAGGCGGAACTGCACCTTTTCGTTTCTAGCGGCCTCATATTCGGCGGTAGTTATAAGACCCTGCTCGTACATCAGAGCCAAGGCGTTGAGCTGGTTCTTGCGGGAAAGCTCTAAGTCGGCGTAAGGATTTGCCGCGCCGGGAGAATAAGTCATGCCGGCAAGTATCGCCGATTCCGCAATAGTGAGCTGGTCGGCGGTCTTGCCGAAATAATAGTACGCCGCGCTGCCTACCCCGTATACCGTTCCTCCCAAAGGAACGCGGTTAAGATAGGCCTCCAGTATATCTATTTTGGTGTATTTCGTTTCCAGCGTCAGCGCACGGAATATTTCGCGGAACTTTCTGTCCGGGCTTATCTGGTCGTCGCCGGTGATATTTTTTACAAGCTGCTGGGTGATGGTGGAACCGCCCTGACCGTATCCGTTGAAAAGCGTCGAAACGCCGACGTACATGGTGCGTATCCAGTCCACGCCTTCATGCTCGAAAAAGCGCTTGTCCTCCACCGCGATATATGCGTCCTGCAAATGCTGCGGCATATCCTCGATGTCCACCCAGATACGGTTTTCATCGCCGGAAAGCCGGGTGACCTCCACCTGGTTGCCATCCTTGTCGTTGGCATAGATGAAGCTGGTATAGCTAAGCTCGACGTTTTTAAGGTCTACGTCAAAGCTGCTGTCCGCAAACTGCATGACATAAACGGTAAACACCGTGACTACTATGCAGCCGGTTATTATTACTATCATGAACAGGCTGAGCAATGTCGTGCCTATTATCCCCATGACCTGCTTTACGGGATTGCGCTTGTGCTTATTCTTTTTTCTGGCAGGTTTCTTTTTGACGGGCTTATTTTCCGGCTCGTCGTCAAATGCTTCTGCATTGTAGTATTTTGTTTTGTTTTCGCTCATATTACGGTATAGCTCCTTTCCGCTGTTTTCCGGCGCTTTTTATCGCCTGTGCCTTTTCTTTTCATTATATATTCCTTTTTACCAGGTAAACTACCATTATCTTTTTAAGTATACCACAAAATTCCGGAAATGTTAATACCTTTACGGTTATTTTTCAAAAAAATTTCATCTGCGCACGACAAAACAAAACTTTTCCGTATAAAAATATGACCTCCCCAACTTCGGGAGGTCACATTATCAGAAAACAGTAAACTTAGGAGTAATCCACAACATCCAGCCAGGTGAGCAGCACCGCGCGCTCCTCTTCCTTGCTGTAAAGCCCGGTGGCAAGCGCGGACGCCGCCATTATAGGCAGCCATTCCTGCACGTATTTTTTCGATGTTCCGGTCTTTTTGCAGAACAGGTTTATATATTTTTCCGCAAGCTCGGTGGAGCGGAAAGACAGCTTAAGATAAGTCATAGCGATATCCGCGCTGGCGTTGCCGACCGACGCGCCTACCCAGTCAAGGATATACGCCTCGTCGTTGTCGGTGACTATGATATTCTCCGGTCCGAAATTACCGTGGCACAGCTTGGTATGCTTGGGCGCGCTGTCAAGTCTTGTCAAAAGCTCGTACTTTTTGATATGGTCTATCACGTCCAGTCCCTCTATCTGAGCGCGCAGGCGGTCTTTCAGCTTTATAACGCCGGAAAGAGTGTTTTCGTGGATGTCAAGCTGTATCTCCACCATGTCGTCAAGATAATCGTCGCGGTTTTCCGGCTCTTCTTCCATTATTTCAAGTAATGTCTTGCCCCTGATAAACTGGCTGGTTATCGCCCATCTGCCGTCCTCAAGACGCAATACCTCCGAGATCTTAGGCACCTTAAGCTGAGTTTCCTCTATCTTGGAGTGCATCATCGCTTCGTAAAATACTATAGTTTTCGGGGAGTTTGCTTTGAACACCTTGACGGCGTAGTCCCCGCTTTCATATACGTCGACCTTGGTACCGGCCGATATCTGCTTGTCTAAAGATATTGACATTTATATGTTCCTTTCGTTTGTGAGCTTTGTGACTTTTATTATACACCCTCAAAGGCCGTTTGTCTATAGTTTTTCAAAAAATTTAACAAATTTGCAATAAAAAATTTTTACAATTTATGAAAATTGACGAAAAACGTATTCTTTTGAAATCATATCCGCCGATAAATGCACGGATATTGCAAAAACCGCGTGTTTATGATAAAATTAAGGCAGAATATTTTTTGGAGGAGCTATGCAGACACTCACCCCTATACATGACTTTTTAGAGCAATATGCGAACAGCGGCACGGTAAGGTGCCATATGCCCGGACATAAAGGCCGCCCGCTTTTTGATATAACCGAAATTTCCGGCGCGGACAGCCTGTATGAAAGCAGCGGTATCATCGCGCAAAGCGAAGATATCGCCGCAAAGCTGTTCGGCAGCGAAAAAACGCTGTATTCCTGCGGAGGCAGCACGCTTGCGATACAGACGATGCTGGCGCTGGTAAAGCATTCCGGCAAGGATGAAGTGATAGCGGCGCGCGGCAGCCATCGCTCGTTTATCAGCGGCTGCATACATTGCGGGCTTACCCCGGTATGGGTATATCCGAAAGACTATATGAGCTCAGAGGTATCCCCTCTGGCGATAGAGGAAAAGCTAAATCTCCGCACGGCGGCGGTGTTTATAAATTCGATAGACTATTACGGCGGCAGGAGCGATATCCCCGCGATAGCGAAGGTGTGTGAAAAGCACGGCGTGCCGCTGCTTGCAGATAACGCGCACGGCGCATATCTTAAATTTACCCGCGCCGCAGACCATCCGATAACGCAGGGTGCTTCGATGTGTGCGGACAGCGCCCATAAGACGCTGTTGGCGCTTACCGGAGGCGCGTATCTGCATATCGCCGATAAGCGCTTTTTGCAAAACGCAAAGGAAATGATGAGCGCGTTCGGCAGCTCCAGCCCGTCATATCTGATACTGGACAGTCTGGACTGCTTTAACGGCTTTATTTCTGAAAATCCCGACGCGGTGATAACGCTGTGCGATAAGCTGTCCATGCTTAAAACAGAGCTTATCTCGGCGGGAATACCGGTGCGCCGATCGGACGAAATGCGGCTGACGCTTGACTGCATAGCGGCCGGCAGTACCGGGACGGCCTGCGCGAATGAATTAAGGCGGCGCGGCATCGAGTGCGAATACGCGGACGAACGCTGCTGCGTGCTGCTGTTCGGCATAGGTACCTCCGACGAGGATATAAAAAGAGTGAAAAACGCGCTTATAAGCGGCGGGTGCTTTCCTTTAGAAAAGCCGGAAGCATTGCCGGAGTTTATCCTGGCGGAATACGTCATGCCGCCTCGGAAAGCGTTTTATTCCCCTTTGGCGGAAAATATACCTATAGATAAGGCGGAGGGAAAGATATGCGCGGAGCTTTGGTCGCCCTGTCCGCCGGGAGTGCCGGTCATAATGCCGGGCGAAAGGATAAATAAAGCCGCCTGCCGCATGCTTAAAGCCGATAGAAAAACTTATATACGGGCGTTTTGAGTTTGCCGTCAGACCTTGACGGTGCGGCAAAAATGTGGTATACTGTTTTTGTAAGTATTTTGTAATATTCATCTGGATATGATCCGGAAAGGATAGAAAATGAAACTTGTATACGCTATAGTGAATAACGACGATTCCCGCGCGGTGCTTGCGGGGATAACCAAAGCGGGATTTCAGGCTACAAAGCTTGCGTCTACCGGAGGATTCCTGATGGCGGGGAACACCACGTTCCTTATCTGCTCGGAAAACGACAAGGTGGACGAGATAATCGCGATAATCAAGCAGCATTCCCATAAGAGGAAAGAGGTCATCACCTCCGCGGCGGACACCTACGGAGGAATGGGCTTTACCGCGGGAGTGCCGGTAGAGGTGTTCGTCGGTGGCGCAACGATATTCGTAACGGATATCGAGCGCTTTGAAAAGGTGTGAAATGCCGGTAAAGCTGTTTGGCAAGAAGCATGAGCTGTCGCTGCTGAAAGCGATGTTCATGAACGGCCGTATGCCGCACGGTATCATTTTTACCGGAGAAAACGGTATAGGAAAGCGCACATTGGCGTTATACTGCGCAAGTCTTATGATGTGCAGCTTTGCCGAAAACGGCGAGCCCTGCGGTAAGTGCCTTAGCTGTAAGAAGATAGAGGACGGACAGCACCCGGATCTTATCTACGCGCGCGGAGATAAATATACCAAAGACAGCATACGCGCTATCGTTCGGGACAGCTATTATAAGCCTAACGACGGCAGTATAAAGGTGTATATTTTCACCGACTGCGAGGAGCTTACCGACGAATATCAGAATCTGCTGCTGAAAATAATAGAAGAGCCGAACGATAGCTGCCGCTATATTTTCACCTGCGAAAGCCCGTCCGTAATACTGGATACGGTGATGTCCCGACTGATACATATTCCCTTGGAGGGAATGACCGAGGAGGAGTGCGCAAGCTGCCTTAAGTATCTCGGCATGGAGCAGGACAAGGCCGTGCGTTTGTCCGCGATCTACGGGGCAAATCCCGGAAAAGCGCTCAAAGCGGCGGAGGACGAGCAGCTTATCCGCCTTAACGAAGCCGCCGAAGATCTGGCAAAGCGAATTGCCGAAAACGACGAATACGGCGCGCTGCTGATAATATCTTCCTTTACCGAAAGAAAGGAGATATTCGCGCTGGTATCCCAACTGTACGATATAGTTTGCAGGGCGCTGGCAGGCAGCGGTTATCTCAGCGGCGGAGCAAAGGCGTTGTCCGGCGCGCTGACGGTGAAAGCGCTGTATTCTCTGGGCGAAGCTTTGCTTGCTAATATAGGCAAAAGAAAGCTCAACGTGTCGGTAAAGCTTATGCATTGCGAATTATGCAGCGAGTTGTTTTCCTCAATATTAAATTGCTGAAAGGAATATAAAATGACTGAAATAATCGGAGTCAGATTCAAGGACGTTGGCAAGGTGTATTATTTTTCTCCCGCCGGCGAAAAGCTGAAAACGGGCGACCGTGTGATAGTTGAGACCGCGCGCGGGATAGAGTGCGGCGAGGTGGTCATCGCCAACCGCGCTGTTGAAGACGAAAAGGTAGTGCAGCCGCTTAAAGCTATCATACGCACCGCGACCGCCGACGATCTTGAAACGCTTGAAAAAAACCGCCTCAAAGAGCAGGAGATAATGCAGGTGTTTTCCCGCAAGATAGCGGAGCATAAGCTGGAAATGAAGCCTATAGACATCGACTGCACCTTTGACGGCAGCAAGATACTTTTCTATTTTACCGCAGAGAGCAGGGTGGATTTTCGCGAGCTGGTAAAGGACTTGGCGTCCGTGTACCGCACCAGGATAGAATTAAGACAGATAGGCGTCAGGGACGAGGCGAAAATGCTTGGCGGATTGGGCATCTGCGGGCGGCAGTTCTGCTGTTCTTCGTTTTTGGGAGAATTTCAGCCGGTGTCGATAAAAATGGCTAAGGAGCAGTCGCTTTCCCTTAATCCCACTAAGATATCCGGTACCTGCGGCAGGCTTATGTGCTGCCTTAAATACGAGCAGGACTGCTATGAGGAGCTGCTCAAGATAACTCCTAAGATAGGAGCGCTGGTAGACACGCCGGAGGGCAAAGGCGTAGTGGAGGACACCAATCTGCTTACCGGCGTGATAAAGGTAAAGCTGGATAAAAATCCCGACGACGCGCCCGCGGTATCGGTCAACCGCTCCGACGTAAAAATATTAAAGGACGGCAAAATACGCGTCAACCGCGAGGAAATGCAGGCGCTTAAGGGTTTGGAGGACTGACGGCGCAGGGGAGCTTGTTGCGTTTGTTGCTACTAACCAAAAATATTAAGCAAAAACGCAAAAAAGGTCTTGATTTTTTTTGAAAATATGTTACAATAGAGATAGGTTATACGAACGTATACCGCAACCTTATGTTAGGAGGGCTGACTAATGGCTTACAAAATTTCCGATGAATGCATCGCTTGCGGCGCTTGCGCAGAGCAGTGTCCGGTAAGTGCTATTTCCGAAGGCGACAAGTATAAGATCGACGCAGACACCTGCATATCCTGCGGTGCATGCGCGGGCGTATGTCCCGTAGGCGCTCCCGCCGAGGAATAAAAAGAACATAACGCAGATCGCCGCTTAAAACGCGGCGATTTGTTGTTTTATAATATATTTAAGTTGATTTTATATATTTTACCGCAAATTTTATATTGCGCGCTTTTCCTTGCGATATTAAAATAGAACATAAGATACGGTTTATTCTCGCTATAGGCTTTATACGCCGAGGGAGAATTTTCCGGCTGAAGCGAAATATTCATATCGGGAAAGGTGAACATTATGAAATATGCAAAGATCACCGCGTATATCGCGGCTGCGGCGGTCGCAGTATCGTCCGTCGCTTTGAATGCGTCCGCCGTTGAGCTCAACAAGATAGACGGCGCGGCGGGATTTACTTACGAAGCGGGAGGAAAGGCATGGGCTCACATCTGGAACCCTTACAATGAAGCGTCGCTGTTTGACGTTCCTTCCGACTTTGCCGAGGGAACGACAGACCTTATCGTTAAATTTACGGTCAGCGGCATGACCGAGGGCGAGAGCTATACCGTATTTCCCGGCTTTCAGTGCCACGGCGATGAAGTGATGAACGACGGCGAGGAGCTGAGTATCTGGAATCAGGACGATTACAAGTCGGCGGGCAGCACTTATGATTATGTCGTAAACGGCAACGGTGACTATGAGCTTATCGTACCGATGAAAGGCGTTGCCGACGCGCTGGATATGTACTGGGGCGAGTCCATATACGACGTCGGAATACTGGAGCTTTGCTTTGAGGGCATGGCAAACGAGGAGATGACCGGCCCCGTAAACGAGTCGCTGGTGATAGAATTTACCGGCGTTGAGGAATGCAGCGATATCCATA
Source organism: uncultured Ruminiclostridium sp. (assembly GCA_947630685.1). Taxonomy (GTDB): domain Bacteria; phylum Bacillota; class Clostridia; order Oscillospirales; family Ruminococcaceae; genus Ruminiclostridium_E. The sequence goes on from CANRII010000009.1 coordinate 11,771, forward strand.
GCGTGGCTGACTGCGCATTTGCCGGACTGGCAGCGGACGAACCGGAGACCGACGCTTCCGATGCTGATGATACGGAAACCGACACTTCCGCGGCTGATGATACGGATACCGACACTTCCGCAGCGGACGAGCCGGAGACCGACGCACCCGCGCAGACCGACAAGCCCAGCACCGATACCGGAGCGGAGGGCATAGCTGTAGCTGCAGCAGTCGCTGTTCTTGCGGCAGGTGCGGCAATAGTTGTAAAGAAGCACAGATAAAAGGCTTTATTGTCTGAATGACCCGCCGACAGCAGCCGACGGGTCAATTTTGTATTCGGAGGGACGGATATGGCTGTCATAGAACACGCTAAATATTATGAAAGCGCGATGTACAATGCAAATCATGTACACACCGACTGCGAGATGATATATGTAGTAAACGGCAGCCTTAAAGTAAGCGACGGGAAAAGCGAATATACCCTCTCCGGCGGCGATTCGGCGCTGATAAAAAGCCGACAGCGGCACAGCGTAAGCGTCGGGCCGGACAGCGACTATCGCAGATACCTGGCGTTTATAAACCCGTGGGAATTGCGAAAGCTATTGGTACAGCCCGACCTGTTCGCGTTGCTTACCGATACCAGCGAGAGCGGCATTATCGTGATAAGGAAAGCGGCGGGACTGGAAGAGAAATTTCAGGCGATGGAAAGGATATTTTTAAGCGGCACGGTAAATATATACGCGGAGCTTGGCGCGGCGTTGTCCGCTTTGTCCGGCTTTGTAAAGGAGAATATCAGAAACAGGTCGCCCGTTCCGCGTTCCGGCAAACGGCTCGCTAAAACGGTGAGGGAATATATAGAAAGCCGCTTTGCCGATAATATACGTATAGCCGAGATAGCGGAGCAAAATTACGTCAGCACAAGCTATCTTACTCATGTTTTCAAAGAAGAGACCGGACTCTCGCCAAGAGAGTACCTGTCGCATATACGCTGCACGAGAGCGTATGAGCTGATACTTCATACAAATATGAAATTTTCGGACATATCCGACGCTACCGGCTTTTGCTGCGCAAACGATATGACCAGAAAGATACGGGAATATTACGGCAGCACTCCGACTAAGCTGCGCTACGGCAGAGAATGAACGGGAATTTATACAAAAAGCCGATAATTTTAATATTTTTTTCAAAAAAATCCGTTAAAACGGAAAAAACTATTGACAAAAGCGAAAAAAAGAGGTATAATATACCGGAAGAATAAGGTAAGCTAAAGACTGAGTCCACTCAGTCTTTAATGCTTATATGGGAGTTATGCGCCGGACAGCGCGGAGGAAATGCTTATGGCAAAACAAAAGGGCGGCAAAAAGAACCGCGCCGAAGAGGTAGAGCGCGAGGCTTTGGAAAAGGTCGCGCCTATAATAGAGCGGTACGGGTACGAGCTGTGGGACGTCATCTTTGAAAAGGACGGAGCGCTGTGGTATCTCAAGGTGCTTTTCGACAAGCCGGACGGCGGTATCGACGACGAGGAGTGCGAGCAGATAACCGAGCCGATAAACGAGGCGGTGGACGCGCTTTCCTGTTTAGAGCTCATCGACGTGGTAGAGGTCGGTTCTCCCGGACTGGACAGAGCTTTGAGAAAGCCGGAGCATTTTGAACGCCTTATGGGGCAGCCGATAACAGCCGCGGTAAAGGGCGAAAACGGGCAGACCGATTACATAGAGGGCGAGCTTGCCGGATACGACGCGGACAGCAACAGCTTTACGCTGACGACTGAAAGCGGCGGGCGCGAGCTTAAGATATCTGATTGCAGAAGGATCAATCTGGATCTTTGATAAGGATAAAATTTATTAACGGAGGAAAAACGGAAAATGAGTAATGCTAACAACGCTGAATTTTACGAGGCGCTTCAGCTTCTGGCAAAGGAAAAAGGGATAGAGCCGGAGGTGCTGCTTGAAAAGATACGCACCGCGCTGGTCATCGCGATAAAAAGAGATTATCCCAGAAGCGAGAACATGACCTTTGATTTTGATATAGAAAAAGGCAAATTCGACGTGGCTATCCAAAAAGAGGTAGTGGAAACTGTAGAGGACGGCGCAAATCAGATCTCCATGGAGGAGGCGAAGGCGCACACCCGCAGAAAGCTGAAGTACGGCGATATGGTATCCATAAAGCTGGACACCAAGCATTTCGGCAGAATAGCCGCTCAGACCGCAAAGCAGGTAATAAAGCAGGGGATAAAAGAGGTAGAGCGCGAGCAGCTCGTCGCCCAATGGGGAGACCTCCAGGCCGAGGCGGTAACGGTAAAGGTAACTAAGATAGAGCCGCGCACCGGGAACGCGATAGTGGACATAAACGGCAACGAAGTGCCGCTGTTCAAGAGCGAGCAGATACCCGGCGAGGTGATAGAAGAGGGCGACATGATAAAGGTCTATGTGTCCGGCGTTTCCGCGTCCGACCGCAGACCTACCCTTAAAATCTCCCGTGTTAATAAAGAGCTTGTAAAGCGCTTGTTCGAGCAGGAGGTGCCGGAGATATTCGACGGTACTGTAGAGATAAAGGCGATAAGCCGCGAGCCAGGATTCCGCTCTAAGGTGGCGGTCATAAGCAATAATCCCGACGTTGACGCGCTGGGCGCGTGCATAGGGCCGGCTCGTCAGAGAATAAGCAAGGTGTGCGAGCAGCTCGGTGGAGAGAAGATGGACGTGGTGTTCTACAACGAGGATCCCAAGCTGTTCATCGCTCAGGCGTTAAAGCCCAGCGACGTTATCCGCGTGGAGATACCCGATCCCGACGTAAGAAGCTGCACCGCGATAGTGCCGGATAACCAGCTTTCTCTTGCGATAGGAAACAAGGGACAAAACGCAAAGTTAGCGGCAAAGCTGACCGGCTATAAAATAGATATTCGTCCGGAAAGCGGATTTTACGAGGGCTCCGACGAGTAATAAAGCAAGGAAGAATATATGGCGATAAGAAAGATACCGCAGCGCAGATGCGCGGGCTGCGAGCAGATGAAAGAGAAAAAGCAGCTTATACGCGTAGTGCATACCCCGCAGGACGAGTTTTTGCTCGATCTGACCGGTAAAAAGTCCGGCAGAGGGGTCTATATCTGCAAAAGCATAGAATGTCTTGAAGCGGCAAGGAAAAAGCGCGGACTGGAGCGCGGGCTGAAATGTCCCGTACCCGCCGAGGTATACGACAGTCTGCTCATACAGCTTAAGGAGGAAGAGTGAACAGATTTTTAAGCACTCTGGGGCTGTGCCGCAGGGCGGGAAAGCTGGCTTACGGATTCGACGAGGTCTGTTCTCAGATGAAGAAAGGCTCGGCATACGGGGTGTTCACCGCGTCCGACCTTTCGGAAAAGACGTTCAAGGAGGTGCGCTTTTTCTGTGAAAAGCATACCGTCCCGCTGATAAAGACGGACGTCACGATGAACGAGATAAGCGCCGTGCTTACCGCTAAGACAGGTATCATCGCAATTTTAGATAAGGGCTTGTTCGACAGCCTTTCTAATTTATATAAAAATACAGATAATATTGACCTAAAGGGGAACTGTTGATGGAACAAAAATATCGTGTAAATGAATTGGCAAAGGATCTGAATATCACCACGGGAGAGATAACCGCGCTGCTTCAGGAATATCTTGGGGTACAGAAAAAGACGCAGGCGAGTCTTAACGACGACGAGATAGCGCTTGTGCTGGAAAAATATTCTCAGGATAATCAGGTGGACAGCTTTGACGCATTTTTCGCTTCTGCGTCGGAAAAACCCGCAAAGGCAGAAAAGCCCAAGGCTAAGGAAGAAAAGCCCGCGGAAAAACCCGTTGTTAAGGAAGAAAAAGCCGTTGAAAAGGTTAATGAAAAACCCGTCGAAAAGGCGAATGAAAAACCTGCGGCAGAGGAAAAGGCAGAACCTAAAAAGCCGGAGCAAAAGCCTGCGCGCGTTGAAGAAAAGCCTGTTCAGAAGCAAAAGCGCGACGAGCATACAAAGCCCGCTCCTACCGGAAAAGACGTTCATCACGACGAGAGAAAGCCAAAGGACGCAAAGGAGCAAAAGCGCCGCGAGAGCAGGCCGGTCCAGCCTGTCAAGCCCGCTATCGATCTGTCCAACATAAAGACCAACGAGCCGCCCAAGGGCAAGGTAAAGGGCGAGGCTGTACAGCGCGGCGAGCAGGTGACAAAGCACGTCGATACCAGAGGCAGCTATGTAAACCTTGACAAGTACAATGAAAAGTACGAGTCCATCGCGGGCGAGGACAGACGAAACAGCGAAAATTACACCAGAAAGCAGAAGATAAACCAGAAATCCCAGAAGAACCGCCAGCAGTTCAGCAAAAAGCGCGAGACCGAGGCTCAGAAGCTGAAAAGGCTTGAGCTGGAGCGGGCGCGCAAAAAGCAGCTTGAGATACAGATACCCGACGAGATAGTGGTATCCGAGCTTGCCTCCCGCCTTAAAATGACGGCGGCGGAGGTCATCAAAAAGCTGTTCTCGCTTGGCGTAATGGCGAATATAAACCAGACGGTGGATTTTGATACCGCCTGCATAGTAGCCGAGGAGTTAGGCGCAAAGGTGACTAAGGAAGTGGTAGTTACCATCGAAGAGCGCCTGTTTGAAGAGGTGGAGGACACCGAGGAAAACCTCCAGCCGCGTTCTCCGGTAGTTGTGGTAATGGGACACGTAGACCACGGCAAGACCTCGCTGCTGGATAAGATACGCAATTCCAACGTTACCGCGGGAGAAGCGGGCGGAATAACCCAGCACATCGGCGCTTACCGTGTAAAGGCGGGCGGACGGGATATCACGTTTTTGGATACTCCCGGACATGAGGCGTTCACCGCTATGAGAGCGAGAGGCGCGCTTGCGACGGATATCGCGATACTGGTGGTAGCCGCCGACGACGGCATCATGCCGCAGACGGTAGAGGCGATAAATCACGCTAAAGCGGCAAATCTTTCCATAATAGTTGCGATAAACAAGATAGATAAGCCGGGAGCGAATCCCGAAAAGGTAAAGCAGGAGCTAACCGAGCACGGTCTTGTAATAGAGGAATGGGGCGGAGATATCATCTGCGTTCCGGTCTCCGCTAAGACGGGACAGGGCATAGACGAGCTGCTGGAGATGGTAAACCTCACCTCCGACGTTCTGGAGCTCAAGGCAAATCCCGACCGCATGGCAAAGGGTACGGTCATCGAGGCAAGGATAGACAAAGGCAGAGGCCCGATAGCCACCGTGCTGGTGCAGGCGGGAACATTGCATACCGGCGACGTGATAATCGCGGGTACGGCGGTAGGCCACGTCCGTGTTATGCGCGACGATAAGGGCAGAACGGTAAAAGAGGCGGGACCCTCGGTACCGGTAGAGATAATGGGACTTGCCGAAGTGCCTAACGCAGGCGACGATTTCGCGGCGGTAGAGGATGAGCGGCTGGCAAGAGAGTTAGTGGAAAAGAGAAAATTCGACGCAAAGCAGGAGCAGTTCAGCAAATTTACCAAGGTGAGCCTGGACAATCTGTTCTCGCGGATAGAAGAGGGCTCGATGAAGAAGCTGCCGATAATCGTAAAGGCGGACGTGCAGGGCTCTGTAGAGGCTGTTACGCAGTCGCTTGAAAAGCTGACCAACGAAGAAGTAAAGGTCGAGGTCATCCACGGGGCTGTCGGAGCGGTAAGCGAGAGCGACGTTATGCTCGCTAAGGCGTCGGGAGCGATAATAGTAGGCTTTAACGTGCGTCCCGCGCCCGCGGCGGCGGAGAACGCAAAGCGCGACGAGGTGGATATCCGTCTTTACCGCGTTATCTATGACGCGATAGAGGAGATACAGACCGCGATGAAAGGTATGCTCGCGCCTAAGTACCGCGAGGTGGATACCGGCCGCGTGGAGGTTCGCCAGACTATACGCATTTCCGGAGTAGGTGTAGTAGCGGGCTCTTACGTGCTGTCCGGCAAGGTACAGAGGAACGGCGAGGTAAGAGTAGTCAGAGACGGCATAATCCTTGCTGTGGATAAGATCGCCGGACTGCGCCGCTTCAAGGACGACGTAAAGGAAGTTTCCGAGGGGTACGAGTGCGGTATAAGCCTTGAAAAATTCACCGATATCAAAGAGGGAGATATTTTCGAGGCGTTCGTGACCGAGGAGTACAGGGACTGATACTGCTTTATGCGGAAAGGATATTATGGCAAACTTCAATATTGACAGATTATCCGAGGATATAAAAAGAGAAATATCCGTCGCCGTAAGGGACATCAAAGACCCCAGGGTAGCGGGGAAGCTAGTCAGTATAACCGGCTGTTCTCTTACAAGCGATATGTCCTACTGCAAGCTGTATGTATCCTGCATGGGAAGCGAGGCTAAGACCGACAAGGCGGTAGCGGCGCTTACCGACGCATCGGGATTTTTCAAGCGCAGGATAAATCAGCGCATAAAGATGAGAAAGCTGCCGGAGCTTATATTCCTTCCGGATAATTCGCTGGATTATTATTCTCATATCGAGAAGATAATAGAGAGTCTGCCGCCCTCAAACGGTACGGAAGACAAAAAGACCGACGCAACGGAGAAATGATATGTTAATTAATGTAGAAAGGGCTGCGCGTATGCTCAAAGAGTATGACTATTATCTCATACTCAGTCACGCAAACCCTGACGGCGACACATTGGGCTGTGCATACGCTCTGTGCGCATTACTCCAAAAAGCGGGGAAATTCGCTAAGTGCCTTTGCGCGGACGAGATCGCGCCGAGAATGAAATATTTGACTACCGGAATACAGCCTCAGGAATTTGAGCATCAGACCATAGTCAGCGTGGACGTTGCCGACCGTAAGCTGCTGGGAAAGCTCAACGAGGTGTACGGCGACGAGGTGTTCCTCGCGATAGACCACCATCGCAGCCGCACCGAGTTTGCCGAGTTTACTTACGTTGAACCGGACGCGGCGGCGGCGTGCGAGCTGATATACGAGATAGCGCAGGTCATGCAGATACCGCTTGACGAGCAGATAGCGACCTGTCTGTATACCGGACTTGCTACCGATACCGGCTGCTTTAGATTTTCCAACACCACGCCTAGAACGCATTTTATCGCGTCAAAGCTGATGGAATACGGATTCCCTTACGAGGACATAAATTACCGGCTGTTTGACATGAAATCAAAGGGCAGGGTGCGCCTTGAGCAGGAAATATTCGAGAAGATGGAATTTTACTGCGACGATAAAATAGCGATAGTCTGCCTTACCAACGAGCTTATGGAGCGGCATAAGAACAGCGTGGACGCGGAGGATTTCAACGGCCTTGCGGGAATGCCGCGCAGGATAGAGGGCGTGGAGATAGGCGTAACGATAAAGCAGAAGGAAGAAAAGGTGTTCAAAATATCGGTGCGCAGCAGCGAAGAGATAAACGCGTCGGAGATATGCGAAAAATTTGACGGAGGCGGCCACGCGAGAGCGGCAGGCTGTACGATAGAGGGTACATTAGAAGAGGTAAAGGCGAAAATGCTGCCCGAGCTTAAAAGGGCGGTCGGCTGCGGTGAATAATACTGAGCCGTGCGGCGTTATATGTATCGATAAGCCGCAGGATTTTACCTCGTTTGACATAGTTACTTTGGCAAGAAAGGCGATAGGCACGCGCAGGATAGGTCACGGCGGTACGCTGGACCCGATGGCGGTGGGAGTGCTGCCGCTGTTTATCGGCAGAGCGGCAAAGACCGTCGATCTGCTGCCGGACAGCCGCAAGCAGTACAAAGCCGGTTTTCGGTTAGGAGCCGAATCCGATACCGAGGACGTATGGGGAAATGTTATAGAAACGAGTTTAGCCGCGGTAAGCCTTGGCGAGCTTGAAAAAGCGTTGTCAATGTTCGTCGGCGAGATAGACCAGATACCGCCGATGTATTCCGCAGTAAAGATACAAGGGCGCAGACTTTACGATATCGCCCGCAGCGGACAGGTCGTTGAAAGACCGTCAAGGCGGGTGACCGTAAGCGATATAAAGATACTTGATTACGATGAAGACACGCGTCGGGGAGAGCTGCTCATAGACTGCTCAAAGGGTACATATATCCGCACGCTTATCGCGGATATAGGAAAAACGCTGGGTACCGGCGGGATAATGACCTCGCTGGTGCGCACGCGGTCGGCAGGCTTTTTGCTGTCCGACTGCATAACGCTTGACGAGCTCAAAGCGCTTTCCCCCGACGAGATAAAAAGCCGGCTTATCCCGACCGAACGGAGCTTTTCGGGATGTCGGGAGGAGAAACTTGACGATATGCAGGCAAGGCTGTTTATAAACGGGACGATACCTACGGCGCTTGCCGCAAGGCTCGGTGAAAACGAGCTTGTAAGAATAAAGGACAGGGACGAACGTTTCCTCGGTCTGATACGAACCGATGAAAAGCGCGCCGCAGGCACGGTCTATTTGGAAGTCACCGCCTCGGCAGAGGGTTAAAAAGCATGACGGATATAACGCACAATCTTATAAAGCTGCCGCCGACAGCGGTCGCCGTCGGTTTTTTTGACGGACTGCATCTCGGTCACATGGAGGTCATAAAAGAGGCGCTGCGCCATGAATATGCCTCCGCCATGTTTACCTTCCATTCCGATACGGCTTTGCCGAAAAGGGAAAAGATAGAAAATCTGCTGTCAAATGAAATGAAGCTGGAAAATCTGGCAAAAACAGGGCTGGATTATGTATATTCGCCGGATTTCGACACGGTGAGGGATTACACCGCAGAGGATTTTATAGTGCGGGTATTGGCGAAGATAATGAACGCCAAGACCGTTATCTGCGGCTTTGATTTCAGGCTCGGAGCGGGAGGCGGCTGCGACGCGGAGCAGTTCAAGCTGCTTTGCGGCAAGCACGGGATAGACACCGTGATAATCCCGCCGTTTTCTCTGGACGGGCAGATAGTACATTCCACCGCGATAAAAAACCTCATAAAATCGGGAGAAGTCGAAAAGGCGAACCGCCTGCTCGGCTATGAATTTTGCTATGAGGGCGAGGTAATATACGGCAATAAGTTAGGACGGAAGATAGGCTTCCCGACGATAAACCAGCTGTTCCCCGAAAATATCGTTATGCCGCGCTTCGGCGTTTATAAAAGCACCGTCGAGATAGACGGCAGGCTTTTCCCGTCGGTGACGAATATCGGTGTAAAACCGACGGTGGCGTATAAGGATAAGCCGCTCAGCGAAACGCATATAAACGATTTTGACGGCGATCTGTACGGCCGGACGCTGAGGATAAGGCTGATAAGGTTTATTCGTCCCGAAAGGAAATTCGATGATCTTGACGGGCTGAAAGAGCAGCTTTCAAAGGACAAGAGCGAGGCTATACTTTCATAACGCTGTCACCTGATTGTCACTATGCGGTGATATAATATGCTTTTGGAAAAATAAATTCGTTCAACGAATAAATATACTGCCGTTTAAGGCAAAAATAAGGAGAGCCAAATGATCGAAGTACAAAATCTTACTAAGCGATACGGCGCTAAGCTGGCTGTTGACAGGGTCTCGTTCAAGGTGAACGAGAGCGAGATACTCGGCTTTCTCGGACCGAACGGCGCGGGAAAGACCACCACGATGAATATACTGACCGGTTATCTTTCCTCAACCGACGGAAAGGCGCTGATAAACGGGATAGACATCCTGGAGGAGCCGCTCAAGGCTAAAAAGCTGATAGGCTACCTGCCGGAGCAGCCGCCGCTTTATCTTGACATGACGGTCGAGGAGTATCTGAAATTTGTCTACAGGCTTAAAAAGTGCAAGCTGCCGATAAATTCTCACCTTAAAGAGATATGTGAATTAGTTAAGATAACCGACGTTAAAAAGCGCGTTATCAAGAACCTGTCAAAGGGATATAAGCAGCGCGTCGGCGTTGCACAGGCATTAGTGGGAAATCCTCCGGTGCTGATACTCGACGAGCCGACGGTAGGACTTGACCCCAAGCAGATAATAGAGATACGCACGCTGATAAAAAAACTCGGCAAGAATCACACCGTTATCCTTTCCAGTCATATCCTCTCTGAGGTACAGGCGGTATGCGACCGCATAGTGATAATAAACCGCGGCAGGATAGTAGCGGACGATAATTCCGAAAGACTGGTACAGAATCTTTCCAACGACCATAAGCTGATAGTCCGCGCGGAGGGCAATCCCAACGAGATAAAAAAGCTGCTTTCTTCGATACCGGATATGAGAGAGGTCAGGATAAACCGCGAGAATATCGAGCCGGGCGTTGCGGAATTTTATCTCAACGCCAAAGAGGGCAGCGACGTGCGCAGAGAGGTCTCCAAGCGGCTCGCGTCGCGTAATTTCCCGCTGCTGATGATGAAGTCCTCCGAGCTTACGCTGGAGGAGATATTCCTTAAGATAACCACCGGCGATATCTACGGACACGCCGACAAGATAGAAGCGGGCATGGATACAAGGCTCGCCGGAAAAGAGTAAGGGGGTATAAAGATGCTTGCAATATTTCGCAGAGAGCTGAAGGCTTATTTTACCTCTCCGCTCGGTTATGTATTTTTGGCGATATTCTACGCGTTCGCCGGGCTGTTTTTCTGGCTGTTCGCTTTGGATATAGGCTCTACCGATTTGTCAACGGCGTTTCTTATGATGTTTTTGGTGCTGATGGTATTTGTGCCGCTGCTCACCATGAGACTGCTTGCGGACGATAAAAAGCAAAAGACCGATCAGCTCACATTGACCGCTCCGGTCAGTCTGTTTTCGATAGTATTCGGTAAATTCCTGTCGGCGTACGTCATATTTGTGGCGGGCGTTGCGGTATTTCCGGTGTTCGGCTTTGTGATGTCGATATTTGCGAAAATATCCTGGCTGCCTATCTGGGGAAACACGGTGGGATTATTGCTGCTGGGTGGTATTTTCGTATCCTCCGGACTGTTTGTATCCGCGCTTACCGAAAATCAGATGATAGCGGCGATAGGCAGCTTTTTCATCAACCTTATGATAATGCTGCTGGATACTTTGGTGAACCAGTTCCCCTCCGGCTTTTTCAGGACGGTGCTGGGCAGCATTTCTATATATTCGCGTTATATCGAGATAACCAACGGAATATTCAGCTTATCAAGCGTGCTGTTCTTCCTAAGCGTTATCGGCATATTCCTTTTCCTCACGGTGAGAGTGCTGGAAAAGAAACGCTGGGCGTGACTAATACCGTGAAAGGAATGGGATAAGTATGGAAGAGAAAAAAGAAAACGAAATAATAGAAGAAACCGATAATTTAACGGACGCACAGGAAGCTCCTGCCGCACAGGACGCTCCTGCCGAAGAGGGTACTGTTGAGGAAAAGAAAGCAAAGAAAAAGTCCGAGGGTAAAAGTAAAAATCCTTTTAAGAACAAGAAATTCAAGTACGGTAGTCTTTCGGTATTATTCACGATAATATTTGTAGTTATGATCGTACTGGTAAACGTGGTGATCACCCTGATCGGCGAAAGATTTTCGGTATCCGCCGACCTTACCGACGAGGGACTGTTCAGCATAGAGCAAAGCTCAGCGGAATATCTCGCCGGGATAGATCAGCATATAACCATCACCGTTACCAGCAATGAAAGCGAGTTTACCGGCAGCACCTATTATAATCAGACTAACGAGATACTCAAAAGAATAGTGAACACCAACGGCAATTTCACGCTGAATTATATAGATATCGTGGAAAACCCCGGTTTTCAGTCAAACTACAGCGAGACCATCTCCGCCGGAGAGATAGTGGTGGAAAGTGAGGAGACCGGCCGTCATAAGGTATTGGACTACGAGGATTATCTGTCGATAACCTACGATCAGAACTATCTGATGATGGGAATAAGGCAGCCTACCTCTATCGAAGCTAATTGTGAGCAGGCGGTGGTATCCGCTATAATGAACGTCACCGACGACGACCCCGTCAAGGTGGCGGTGCTCAGCGGCTACGGCGAGACCGACAACGCATATATCACCGAGCAGCTTGAAACAAACAGCTATGTTGTGGAAAACGTCAATATCCCGCTTACCGACGTGATAAGCGATGAATATGATTTTGTACTGATAAACGGACCTACCAGCGACTATTCGGTAGCGGACATCACCAAAATAGACGACTGGCTGGACAACAAGGGCATATTTGAGAAGAACCTTATTTATATCGCCAATCCGTCATTGGGCGAATCTCCCAACATCGACGGCTTGCTTGAGGATTGGGGTCAGAGAGTGGAAAAGGGCACGGTATACCAGACCGATACCAACTATTCTTACCCGCAGATGAACACCTACCAGGTACTGGACGTACCGGACAGCGATTTTTCCGAGTTCTCCAACGATTCTCAGATATACGGACTCAACCTCAGCCCGATAACCTTGCTTTGGGAGGGTACCGGCAACAAGACCGAGTACGCCAACGGCAATATGGAAGCGCAGATACTGCTCTCCAGCTATAACGGCGCGGTGGTAAAGCCGCAGGATTCCGGCAACAACTGGCAGCCGGACGACAATATGGCAAGAGCCGCTCTGCCGGTAGCGGTACAGACCGTAAAGAGCAGATTTGAGGGTACGGAGCCGTTCCGGAGCAGAGTGATAACCATAGGCGGCATAGAGCTGTTCGACGGCGCTTTCCTTACCAGCGCGACAAATAACGCACAATTTCTTATAAACATGTTCAACGTAAGCTGCGGTAAGGAGGAGGGTATAACTCTTACGCCTAAATCCTACAGCGCCGTTCCCATCGAGGTCACCGAGGCTCAGAAGAACACGCTGATGGTGATATTCGTTATCGTACTGCCGATAGTTCTGCTTGTCGCAGGTATCGTCATCTGGATAAGACGTATCCATAAATAAAACCAACGAGGAGATATTGGTGTATTAAATGAAGAAAAACACAAAAATACTGCTGGCGTCGGCAGCCGGTATCGTTGTGCTGGGTTCTGCCACGCTGGTATTGGTGCTTACCGCGCCGCAGCCCGAGGCCGCCGACAGCGGGGACACCTCCGACAGTACGGCCGAGCTGTTTTCCTACGATGCCGACGACGTATCAAAGCTGACTATCACCAACGATAACGGCGAGTTTTCGATAAACAGGCTCGGCGTGGAAAAGTGGGGGATAGATAATATACCGGAGGAAAACGCAAATTCCACCTCCTACAGCTCGGTAATGGAAAACGCCGCCGACCTTACCGCTAAACAGATGGTAGAGGAAAACCCGGACGATCTGGAAAAATACGGGCTTGCCGATCCCTCCGCTAAGTTCACGGTGGATTTTAAGGACGGAAAGCATGACAGCGTGACCTGTCTTGTCGGAAATAAGAACGAGGGCGCGTCCGGCTGGTATATAAAGCTGGCGGACAGCGATACGGTGTATCTTGTAAATGAGTCGGAGATATCCTTCGCTAACGGCAGCTACCTTGATTATGTATCGCTGAGCGGATTTCTTGATGAATACGACGTAAACGAGGACGTAATAAGCAGGCTGCGTATCTCAAGGAAAGACCTTGACCAGGATATCGTGCTGGATAAGCTGCCGGAGGTAGACGCCGAGGTGGAGAATACCAACGTCTACGTCGGCTATGAAATATCCAGCCATAACAACGTACTTGCGGACGATGAGGCGGACACCGGAATACTTTACGGCATGTTCGAGCTTGCCGCGCAGTCGGCGGTCGTCGTTTCTCCCACCGATGAGCAGCTTAAGGAATACGGACTGGACGACCCGTTCTGCACCGCAAGCATGGTGCTTAACGACGAGGTGGTAAAGGTCGAGATAGGAAACGCCGTTTATGCCGAGGACGAGGAGACCGGCGCTAAGACCGATCAGATAATCGGATATTACGGGATAATGCAGGGCGCGGATATCATATTCGTGTTCGCTCCGGACGAGGTTCCGTGGGTAACGATAGAGGTGGACGATATACTGTATAAGCAGTTCCTCACGCCGTATATCTATAATGTTGATACGGTGACGTTTACCAATGATAAAAACGAGAGCCATACCGTAAAGATAGAGGGCGACGATTCCGATACGGCTACCTTTGATCTTGACGGAGAGCGTATGCTGAACGGCGCGTCTTTCCGCTCATTCTACCGTTATCTGCTTTCCTGCTATGCGGAGGATATATATATCGACGAGCTTACCGACGACAATAAATTTATCGGCAGCTTTGAATATGTTTACCGCAGCAAGGAGGACGGCACTATGGGCAACGGCGTCGACAAGGTCGAGCTGTATTCCTCCGAGGAGGATCTCACCTGTATAATCGTGGTGAACGGGGAAGTGCGCTATAAGGTGCGCAGAGTTTACGGAGTGAGATATCTTACCAATTTCGACGCTTTGTTAAACGGCGGCAACGTACAGGAAGATTATTGATATTTACAGGAAAGGGTGGACGTTATGGCACAGCAAAAATTTTTCACATACCGCGGTTTACCGCTGGTAAGAAAGGATAAGGTGATCTACTTTGGGAGAATGTCGGATAAATACGTCGCTATGCTGACGGTTTTATCTCAGCATAAGGTAAAGGATATCGACGTTGCCGACAAGACCAGAGTGCAGATAATGGCGACCGATCCCACCAGCGTACCCGCCAATGAGATGATAGCAAAATCCGGTGAAAGAGGCAGTCTGTATGACGCTTTGGACGTAGCGTACATCTGGCTGGCAAAAAGCAACGCATAAAATTTTGTATACGAAACAAAAGCGCATCGCCTTTTTACAGACGATGCGCTTTTTATGTTATTCGTTAAATATATATACGTTCCCAGCGGTGCAGGTTATCAAACCGTCTATCTCCATATCCGCCAGCGTTTCGGTGACGTCGCCGAAATCGTCGTTTATGCTTCTCAGTATCTCGTCGAGAGAAATGCCGCCGTCCGCCTCTTTAAGCAGTAACGTTATTCTGCCGCGCAGACTTTCGGGGTCAACGTCTGTTTGTATAGGCGATTGCTCGTCCGCTGCGGGAGGCTCTTCAGGTACTTCGGGCTTAACGGGAGGCTCTTCCGTAGCTTCTTCTAGAATAGCAGGAGGCTCTTCCGGCATCTCGGGAGTAACCGGAGGCTCTTCCGGCACTTCGGGAATAGCAGGAGGTTCTTCTGCTGTTTCGGCGGGCGCTTGTTTATTCTTTTTCAAAGAGAGACCTTTATCTGTGAGAGTGCCGTCGGGATTTTCATAACCGAACCGTATCCTGTATTTTTTCGGCATTATATCACGGTAATCGACGCTGACGGAGGATCTCGGCTTTTCTTCCTGCTCGGCGGGCGGTTCGGCGGTAACATTGTCGTCATGTCCGGTATATTCCGAACTGTTTTCGTCCGTTGCGGTATTCAGCCGGTCGCCATAAATATCATAATATTCGCTGATTATGTCGTAATGGTCGTATACCGGGATAGCGCCGTCACGCAGATATTTTATTATGTTCTTGACGTTTTCCGAAAGCGTATCCGGCGGTACCGTGAAAAACAGGTCGCGATCCTGTTCCGCCGCATGGCGCGCGGTTATCATGCTGCCGCTGGTGTCATTCGCGCCTATTACCAGAGTACCGTTAGCAAGTCCCGATATTATGCGGTTGCGGTACTTGAAATATCCGGCGCGGCAGGAGGTGCCGGGCAGCAGCTCGGAAATTACCGCTCCGCCCTCGGCCGCTATGTCATGCCTGAGCCTTGCCGTGTTTGCGGGATATTCCACGTCTATCCCGCAGGCTAATACCGCCACGGTGGGCTGATGTGCGCGTATCGCGGCAATATGCGCCGCTTGATCTATCCCGCGCGCAAGTCCGCTTATCAAAACTATGCCGTACTCCGCCAGACCGGGACAGATCACCGACGCGAGCTTTGCCGCGTACCTGTCCGGCATTCTCGGACCTACCGCCGCTAAGCACAGCCGCTCGTTCAGGCCGGATATATTGCCCTGCACGAACAATACCGTCGGCGGGTTGTAGATGTTTTTGAGCAGGGTGGGATAGTCGGCGTCGTCGATAGTGATTATTTTTATACCT
Organism: uncultured Ruminiclostridium sp.; assembly: GCA_947630685.1. GTDB lineage: Bacteria > Bacillota > Clostridia > Oscillospirales > Ruminococcaceae > Ruminiclostridium_E. The sequence goes on from CANRII010000009.1 coordinate 27,694, forward strand.
TTTTCGGCGCAGCTGTTTATTATTTTGTCGGAATTTTCCAATGACGCGGCGGCAATAGCCGGTATGCGCTTGGACGAAATGACGGATCTGTCGCCCTCCATCAGCTTTTTAACGGCGTTTTTTGCAGAGCCGTAAAATTTTATCGCGTTATGTATCCACGGATTTCCCGCGCCGTATACCTGCAAAAGGTAAAGATAGTTTCTCATGCTTTGGCGTCCTCTCGAAAAATTTGCCGGAAAGTCAAAGGACCTCCCGGCAAACGATATTACTGCGTTTTATTGTCCTCGTTGCGTATCTGGACACGTCTTATTTTTCCGCTTATGGTCTTGGGCAGCTCGTCCACAAATTCCACTATCCTCGGATATTTATAAGGCGCGGTGTTTTTCTTTACAAAGTTCTGAAGCTCTTTTTTAAGCTCCTCGGAGGGCTGATAGCCTCTTGCCAAAACCACGGTCGCCTTTACCACCTGACCTCTTATCGGGTCGGGAGCGCCGGTTACCGCACATTCCAATACCGACGGATGGGAGATAAGCACGCTTTCTATCTCGAACGGCCCTATACGGTAGCCGCTCGCCTTGATAACGTCGTCGTTTCTTCCTACATACCAGAAATAGCCGTCCTCGTCCTTCCATGCGGTGTCGCCGGTATGGTAAAGACCGTCGTGCCATGCTTCCTTGGTAAGCTCCTCGTCGCGGTAATAGCACTCAAACAGACCGTCCTTGCCTGGCTCGGCACGAACTACTATCTCGCCTACCTCTCCGACAGGAACGGCGTTGCCGTCCTCGTCCACGATGTCGACGTCATATAACGGGGTGGGCTTGCCCATAGAACCGGGCTTCGGAGTCATACCCTTAAGATTAGCCAGCAGCGCGGTGGATTCCGTCTGACCGAACGCCTCCATCAGCTTTAATCCGGTAAACTCCAGCCACTTGTTGTAGACCTCCGGGTTGAGCGCCTCGCCCGCGATACAGGAATATTTCAGCGAGGACAGGTCGAAATTCTCCAGACCTTCCTTTATGAAAAATCTGTACATGGTAGGCGGCGCGCAGAAAGTAGTTATCTTGTAATCCTGCATTATGCGCAGCATATCGGTGGGGATGAATTTATCGAAATCATATACGAATACACAGGTGCCGACCGCCATCTGACCGAACAGCTTGCCCCATGCCGCCTTGCCCCAGCCGGTATCCGAAATGGTGAGATGCGTTCCGTCGGGATCGACGTTCTGCCAATGCGCGGCGGTCTGGATATGAGCCAGCGCGTAACGGTGGTTGTGTATTACCATTTTGGGATAGCCGGTAGTGCCGGAGGTAAAGTACAGCAGCATGTGCTCTCTTGAATCGGTGGGGACTCTCTCCATCGTTTCCGGCATTTTCTTTATCTCTTCGTCAAAGTTTATCCAGCCGTCCTTTTGACCGTTTGCGATGAACCTTATAAGGTCTATGCCCATCTCGGCCTGAGCTTCTTCGGTGTATTTTTCTATATCGGGATTGTAGCCGGTGCATACTACCGCCTTTACGCTCGCTCTTTCAAAACGGTAGGTAAGGTCGTGAGTAGTCAGCAGGTGAGTGGCGGGTATCGCAATAGCGCCCAGCTTGATAAGCCCTATTATCGCTATCCAGAACTGATAGTTTCTTTTAAGTATCAGCATTACCTTGTCGTCCTTTTTGATACCGTAGGACGCAAAGAGATTCGCCGCCTGAGTGGATAGCTTTGAAAGCTGCGAATATGAAAAGTCGTGGCGGTTCTCCTGTAGGTCTATGTGCGTGAGCGCGGGCCTGTCGGGGTCTATCTCGCCGTATTTATCTATAATATCATATCCGAAGTTGAAATTGTCCGGACAGTCAAGCTCGAATTTGTTAAGTATCCCGTTCTCGTCAAAGCCCTCGTTGACAAAGTGTTTATAATATCCTATTACCTGTTCCATTTGTGTCGTATCCTTCCCCTTGTTTTATATAAGCACCGCTAAGAATTTGCAGTCCTCGCCGTCTACGGCTATCATGCCGTGAGGATTCATGCTGTCGTAATATACGCAGTCGCCGACCTCCAGCACCTCGATATGTTCGTTTATCTGAAATTTCAGCTTGCCGGAAAGAATATAGTCCATCTCCTGCCCGTCATGCACGGAAAGATGTATCGGCTTTGTCTGCTCCTCCTCGTCGTAAGGCGCGGTTACTAACAGCGGCTCTATCTTCTTTTTCTTGAAAAGATATGCCAAATGCTGATAAGCAAAGCGCTCGCGCCGTTCTATCGGCAGTCCGTGATCCTTGCGTACTATAGAATAAGTGTTGAGCTTTGGAGTAACTCCGGTCAGCAGCTCGATAAGCTCCACGCCGAGCGCGTCCGCCGCTTCATTAAGAAACGACAGCGAAAAATCCTTTTCCCCGTTTTCAAGTGAGATGTATTCTTCCTTGCTCACATTTGTTTTGCCCGCCATTTCCTCGACCGTTATGTCAAGGTATTCTCTTGTGCTTTTAAGCCTGCCGGATACGTCCTTGATATTATATTCCATAGCTTCCTCCCTGAAAAATGTTATTTTATTAATTATACCAAATTATCGCCGTAAAATCAACTGTTTTGGATATTTTTCTTTGCGGGAGCTATTTACTTTTGTACTCTTTGCAAAGCTCTTTCAGTACGCAAGCGTCGCAGTCCGGTTTTCTCGCGGTGCAAACGCCCCTGCCGTGCCATACCAGACGATGGCAAAAGTTAAGGCTTTCCTCCGGCGGCAAAAGCTGTGCTAACTGCTTTTCGACCTTGCCCGCGTCCTTTGTATCGGACAATCCCAGCCGGTTTGTAAGACGGATAACGTGGGTATCGCAGACGATAGCGGGCTTTCCATATAAGTCGCCCACGATAAGATTGGCGGTCTTTCTTCCTACGCCCGGCAGCTTGGTGAGCTGCTCGATGCTGTCCGGCACCTCGGAGCCGTATTCGTCCCGCAGCATAACGCACATATTGACTATATCCGCCGCTTTGGTCTTAAAAAGCCCGCAGGACTTTATGTATTCCTCCACTTCGGACGGCCGCGCGGCGGCAAACGCCTCGATGGTCGGAAAGCGCTCGAACAATGCCGGCGTCACCATGTTTACTCTGACGTCGGTACATTGCGCCGAAAGCCGTGTTGCGATAAGCAGCTCGTGCGGCTTTTGATAGGTCAGCGCGCATTTTACCTGCGGGTATTCGTTTTTCAGCGCGGCTATAATTTCCAGCGCTTTTTGCTTTTTAGTCATATTTTTTTGCCCCTTTTAACGTATATTTTAATTATAAGTGCTTTGTCGCAATGTGTCAAGTCCGGAAAAATTAATTTTTAGCCCGATTTTTTGAATTTTGGTGTTGACAAACCGAAAATTTTTTGTTATAATAAATTGCGTTACTGTAAAAAGAATATGAGCCACTAGCTCAGGCGGCAGAGCACCTGCCTTTTAAGCAGGGTGTCCCGGGTTCGATTCCCGGGTGGCTCACCAACACGGTTACCATGCGGTTTAAGAACTGTTTTGGTAGCCGTTTTCTTTTGAAAAAAGGGGTCTGTTTTTGGACTTTGTCGATAAAATAAAAATTAAGTTTCTCTGCCAAGGCTTTTCCGAGCGTGCTTTTCTACTGCCGTTTAAGCCGCATACAATAATTCCCGTTCCCATAATTTCACTCCGTTTATCTGACAAACCGGAAGTTATTAATATCTATCGCTATAAATCTTATCATTATACACTCGAAATGTTATAATGTTAACTGTCCGAACTTTAATCTCGTACAAGATATTGTGTAAGAACGATATCATTAACTGAATCTTTCGGACTCTTATAGGTATTATCATACAAATGTCCCTGATTCTCCGGCAATGAATCTAATTTCTTTTTCAGAAATAACGCTCTATCTATCAAGTCCAAATCACCGCGTTTGCGGATGCGTCGTTCAATCTCCTCTGCCGCTGCTGTTAAAACAATGTAATAAAACTCAGCACAATACCGATGTGCCAACTCCTGAACACGCGGTAATTCTTCCTCGATCACATAATCAATGATAACATCAAGCCCCTGTCTGAGCGCTCTGTCCGCCGTATTGATAATGCAGTCCCAATTAAATTGCAGTACATCTTTCCATTGCACCTGTTCAGACGTCTCTCCGCTAAAGAAGTAATCTCCTTTATCCTTTGGCTCTATAAATCCTCTGTGAAAATCATCGCCATGGATTATATAAACCGTTCTTCCGGACTGCTCGACAAGATATTTTCCATATGCGTCCGCAAATGTTGATTTTCCGCATCCACAGGCACCGGAGACAAAAATAAGTTTTGCCATATGTAAACTCCCATAAATCTAGATTTGTATGTTTGCTCAATTACAGCATAGGCATGCGGGAGTCGAACCCAAGTCGGTTTTTACGGGCATATTTCCGCCAATACTGCGTCAACCTCGCTCGACATACGCAAGTATGCCTTCGTTCGGTTTCCTTGTCTTGACGAAAATCTGCTCCGTAAAAACTGCTTTGCACCTCACGGCGAATGAATTTGAGGTGATTTTTGTTTCTTGAGGCGCAGGCAGGCTGGCGCCTGTCAAGCCGAAAGGGACAAAAAGAGCCCAAAGGCATCGTCGTGAGGCGTCTCGGGTTCGATTCCCGCATGCCTAATTATATCATACAATTTCACATTTTGTCCAGCTATTCTTTTGCCAACGCCGCTGTATTCCTGTCACTAAACTTTATATGACTTGTTTGCAGATTTTTTACTTGCTGCTTGGTAACCGGGCAGCGAGCTAAGATTTTAACGATTTTACCGGTTTAATTATAGCATATCCTTTTATAACTTGTCCGGTTTTTACGGCGGCTTTCTCCTCAATATTTTCCCATTAAAAGCACTAAAGTTTTACTTTGAAATCGCTTGAAAAAATTTTTACAATAAATTGTTTTTATCCTATTGACTTTATGGGTTTATTGTGCTAAAATAGCGGGAGCTAAGATGTTTTATCAATCCCAAAAACCGCGTAAAACGTCAGTTTGAAAAGGTTTATCGGCTTAAATTTACCTGCCGGTAAACTTACAACAATGAAAGGATAGGGGCAAAGCCCCCGCGTGCGAAAAATGTTTCAGATAAAATGGTTATGGCAGAACCTTAAAGGCTACCGTCCGCTGTACGCGGCGGCGCTCTTGCTGTCGATAATAATACAGTCGTTCTTTCTGATAGGGCCGATGATAGTCCAGCAAATAGTGGACATATTTATTTCCTCGCCCGACGCATTACAGAATATAAATACTCAGCGCGACCTGCTTATATGGCTGTGCGCGCTGCTTATCATCTTTGTATTTGTAAGGACGGTATTGCAGTTTATCTGCAAGATGATGTACGAAACGGTATCTCAGGGCGTATTGCAGGACGTGCGCAACAAGCTGTTTGAAAAGCTGCAAAATCAGGATATGCACTATTTCGATACGCATACCAAGGGCGACCTTGTCACCCGTCTGACCGGCGACCTTGAGCTTATCCGTCACTCTCTCGCGTGGATAGTTATGATGGTGGTGGAAAGCGGCTCGCTGTTCATATTCACTATAATATACTTCTTTTCCATAGATTGGCTGTTTACCGTTTGCCTGCTGGCTGTGACTCCGCTGCTGTTCATCGTTACAAGAATGTTTTCCAAACGGTCCGGACCGCGTTATGTACAGCTGCGTGAAAAGCTGTCCCGCCTTAATTCCCGCGCGCAGGAGAACATAGCGGCAAACCGCGTGGTAAAGGCTTTTGCCAGAGAGGAATACGAGAAAGAGGAGTTTGACAAATACAACCGCGAATATTGCGAATACAACCAGGAGGCGGCTATGGTATGGCTGAGATTCCAGCCATATGTAGAAATTCTGGCGCAGAGCCTGTGGGTAATACAGATGCTGGTAGGCGGTATATTCGTAATAAACGGCCGTATCACGTTAGCGGAGTACACGGTATTTTCCGGTCTGCTGTGGACTATTTCAAATACGATAAGAAATTTAGGCATGCTGATAAACGACATGCAAAGATTTTTTGCCAGCGTGTCCAAGATAATAGAGGTATTCTACGCGCGTCCCAGTATAGTGAACGAGCATAAAAGCGCCGAAAGGCCGCGGCTGTCCGGCGATATACGCTTTGAGCACGTGTCCATGAGCTTTGACGGCAAGCAGGTGCTTAAAGATATCGACCTTGATATAAAGAACGGCGAAACGGTAGTTATCATGGGCGCTACCGGCTCCGGCAAGACGACCATGATGAACCTTATCGCGCGGTTTTACGACCCGACCGAGGGCAAAGTATACGTCGGAGGAAAGGACGTCAGGGAGTACGAGCCGGACGTGCTGCGCAGCAATATCGGAATGACTACTCAAGAGGTCTTGCTGTTCTCCGATACCATTGACGGAAACATAGCTTACGGGCGTTCCGATATGCCGTTCGAGGAGGTAAAGCAGTACGCGCACCTTGCCTCGGCGCATTTTGTGGAAACCATGCCGGAGCAGTATGAAACCATCATAGGAGAGCGCGGCGTCGGCCTTTCCGGCGGACAAAAGCAGCGTATCGCGCTTGCCAGAGCGATGGCGATACGGCCGCCGATACTGATACTTGACGATACCACCTCGGCGGTGGATATGGAGACCGAGATCGAGATACAGGACAATCTCACAAAGCTTGACTTTGAATGTACCAAGCTGATAATAGCTCAGCGTACCTCCTCCGCGCGCTATGCCGACAGGATACTCATAGTGGACGACGGCAGGATAATCGAAAACGGCACGCATGAAGAGCTGATGAAGCAAAAGGGATACTACTATGAGATATTCACCCTTCAGAACGGCGGCGCCGACGATGAAGAGAAAGTCGTCTGATCGGGGAGGGAGATAAAATGGCAAGAAATAAATATGATATAGATGAACGGCTGGAAACACCGTTCGACTTTAAGCACTTCAAACGTGCATTGGTATATGTAAAGCGTTACCGCGCGCGTATAATAACCGCGTTGACGTTGTCGGCTATATCGGCGGTGGTAGCGCTTATCGCTCCGCTGCTGACCAAAGAGGCGGTGGACGTGGCTATCCCGCGGGGTTTGGAAACGGGGGACATAAGCTATACCATAGTGCTGTCGGTATTGTTTTTGCTGTCGGTGGCGGTCAGCACGATACTCGGAAATATCCGCCAGAGGATAATGACAAAAGCCGGACAGCTGATGATATACGATATCAGAAAGGACCTGTTCGCGCATTTGCAGGATCTGCCGTTCCAGTATTACGACGATCGTCCGCAGGGCAAGATACTTGTCAGAGTGGTAAATTACGTCAACAACGTGTCGAATATGCTGACAAACGGCATAATAAACTTCATTCTGGAAATTTTCAACATAATCTTCGTAACGATATTCATGTTCGCGGTGGACGTAAGGCTGGCGCTGGTGATATTTGCCGGCGTGCCGGTGTTTGTAGCCGTGATGATTATACTTAAAAACAAGCAGCGCCGCGCATGGCGTATGGAGTCCAACAAAAACTCCAACCAGACCGCGTACCTTGCGGAAAGCATAAACTGTGTGCGAGTCACCCAGAGCTTTGCGCGTGAGACCGAGAACCTAGGCATATTCCGCAGGCTTTCCACCGAGTACCGCAAGGCGTGGATGAAAGCGGTAAGGATAAATAACCTTGTCAGCTTTTCGGTGGACAATATAAAGGCGATAGTGGAATCCGCGCTGTATTTCGTGGGACTGCTGGTAATAGGATATCCCAGCATAGGACTGGGCAGCATACTTGCGATGACTAACTATTCCAACCGATTCTGGCAGCCTATAATCAATATCGCTAACCTTTACAACAATTTCATCAACGCGGTGGCGTACCTTGAACGTATCTTTGAAACGATGGACGAACCTGTCCCGGTAAAGAATATCGAGGGCGCGACCGAGCTTCCCGAGGTAAAGGGCGCGGTGGAATTCAAAAACGTTACCTTTGCTTACGAGGAAGGCAAGAACGTATTGGAAAACCTCAGCTTTAAGGTAGAGCCGGGCGAGAGCGTCGCGCTGGTAGGACCTACCGGAGCGGGTAAGACCACGATAGTAAACCTTATCTCCCGCTTTTACAATCTTAACGGCGGAGAGATATTGCTGGACGGAAACGATATAAGCAAGGTGACGCTGCATTCGCTCCGCAGTCAGATGGGGATAATGCTGCAGGACAGCTTTATTTTCTCCGGCAGTATAGAGGATAATATCCGTTACGGAAAGTTAGACGCGACCGACGAGGAGATACGCGCGGCGGCAAAAACAGTCTGCGCCGACGAGTTTATTTCGGGACTCGATGACGGCTACAAGACCGAAATGTACGAGGGCGGCTCTCAGCTGTCCGGCGGTCAGAGGCAGCTGGTATCCTTTGCCCGCACGCTTATTTCCGACCCGAAGATACTTATACTCGACGAGGCGACCTCTTCAATAGACGCAAAGACCGAGCGTCTGCTGCAAAAGGGACTTAACGAAATGCTCAAAGGGCGCACCAGCTTTATCATTGCGCACCGCCTTTCTACCATAAAGAACTGCGATAAGATAATGTTCATAAACAACAAGGGCATTACCGAGGCGGGAACGCATGAGGAGCTGCTTGCCAAAAAGGGCGATTACTATAATCTGTATATGGCGCAGCGCTTTGAAAATGAAGAAACGGTAACGGCTTGACGGGTCTGCGCCGCTCCTTTCGGTATCACATACGATTGTTTTTAGTAATATAGTATTGAAATTTGCTCAAAAATGTGTTATTATGTAAATTAAGCGCCGATAAGGTGCGAATTTTTCCTAAACTACGAAAGGAGCAGAACATGAACACTAATTTTCCCAACACTAAGCAGACGCAAGATATTGATTTGACAGCTCTGTTCAGTAAGGAAGGACGGCGAAGTGCGGAAATGGAGGATGAGCTTTCCGGACTTAGCTATGACACAGGCAATGAGGACGAAGCAAACGAGGAGGACGTGGACGTTGACGCGCAGCGCAAAAAGCGAAACCGCTTTATAGGCAACATACTTATCTACAGCGGTATAGCGATATTTGTCGCGATGTGTATAGTCACCGGCGTGCTGCTGTTCATGGGGCAGAACGGAGAGCCGATAAAGGCGCTGCGCTTTGAGGAGAAGGAAGTTACGGTACGGGCAGGTCATTCCGTAAAGCTGAACGTGCTGACCGAACCCGGCAGCGTCGAGTATGCGATAAGCTATTCGGTATCCGACGAGAATATAGCCGAGATAGGCACGGACGGCACTCTTAAAGGAATAAAAGCGGGAGAAGCGACCGTTACCGCAAAAAGTGGGAACGTTTCTTCCGAATGTACCGTAACGGTAGAGCGCGACAGCATTTCGGCATTTGAGATATCCGAAAGCGAGCTGAATATGAAAACCGGCGACGAAAAGGAGATAAAGCTCACTTGTACGCCTTCGGACGCGGCGGATAAAAATATAGAATGGAAAAGCAGCGACGACAGCGTCATAAAGGTATCTGACGGCAAAATTACCGCCGCGGGCAGCGGAGAGGCTGTAGTTACCGTCAGCGATACGGTGACCGGTATAAAGCGCGAAATAAAGGTTACAGTTACCGACCCGGAACAGGCGGAGAGCATTACCTTTAACGAAGAGAGCATAACGCTTAACGTCGGCGACTCTTACGAGACCGAGCTCACCTACGACCCGGATACGACCGAGGCGAAATATTCGGTATTCTACACCTCCGACCAGACTATAGCGTCGGTGGACGAATACGGCACGATAACCGCCAACGACGTCGGAGAATGTACCATAACCGCGGTGTATTATTACGATGATTCGGTAACTGCAGAGCTTAAAGTTACGGTCATAGACCCGCTGGTACTCACTACGCCGCCGGAGACCGCACCGCCCGAGACCGCTCCGCCGGTGCAGCAGCCGTCCGGCAGCGGCATAGAAACGATAAACGGCATAACCTACGTAAACGGTATAATGATAGCCAACAAGACCTATTCTTTGCCGGCGGATTACGATCCCGGCGTACAGGACGACGCGATAAACGCGTTTTACGAGATGCAGGCGGCCGCTTATGAGGACGGGATAAGTCTTTATATAGTGTCAGGCTACCGCTCTTACGATACTCAGTATTATATCTACTGGGATTATGTTGCATCTGACGGTCAGGCGGAGGCGGATCGTTACTCCGCAAGACCCGGACACTCCGAGCATCAGACGGGCTATGCGTTCGACCTTAATTCGCTGGATCAGAGCTTCGGCGATACGCCGGAGGGTATCTGGCTAAAGGAAAACTGCTATAAGTACGGCTTTATTATCCGTTATCCCAAGGAAAAGGAATCCGTCACCGGATATATGTATGAGCCGTGGCACGTCCGCTATCTCGGAAAGGATATCGCGACAAGCGTATATAACAGCGGCTTATGCTTAGAGGAATATCTCGGTATAACCTCAAAATATCAGGAATAATAAAAATTTACCGCCGTCCTTTTGGGCGGCGGTAAGTGAATATAATGTTTTATTTGTCTATCGTTATTTTGAGGCGTCCGATTATCGGAAGATTCTTTGCAGCGCCCTTTGACGCGTTTATTATTCCGACAACTCCGATAAATACGGGTATTCCCATTACGATTATGTGTATCAGCCATGCGAAGATAGTGCTTACAACGTACTGATTGTACCACGGGTTGTAAAATACGCCGAACAAAAGCGACGCCAGCGTTGCGTCAAATATATGCAATATAATTGCAGTCAGCAGCAGAGTAACGCTCTGTGTTGCGTGATGGCGCAGGAAAGCGGAATTTTTCGCCATGATTATCGGTACTATCATAACCGCGCCCGCGATTATTACGCAAAGTAAATTGTCTATGAACCACGACAGCAGAATGTAAGCGAGCGCCGCGCAGTATCCGAGTATCGCTATAACCTTGTTCGCCTGTATATCCGCCGCTTCACACTGATCGGTGTAATCTTTGGTATCCATCAGCTTAGTGAAAAAATTAGGCGTACGCGGTATAGGCTTAACAACGGGCGGTATCGGCTGAGCGGGATTTGAAAGCGCGCTTAAGTCGTTTCCGCATTTTCCGCAGAATTTTACGCCCTCGGTGTATTCCGCTCCGCATTTAGGACAAAATGCCATGATATATTCCTCCATTAAGATAAAATGTTTAAGGCTCCTCAAAAGGGGCTCCCTTTGAACTTAATTATACACTTAAAAAATTTTCATGTCAATAGTTTTAACGGGGTAAAAAAGATAAAATAACTAAAGAAGGAGAAGATATGTTCGGTTTCTCCGATGATAATAAGCGTTATCACACATTAAATTATTATAACCGTCATAAATTCGGCAAAAAGCTGTATAAAGCGGCAATAGACGCGGGTCTTGGCTGTCCGAACCGCGACGGCAGCAAGGGTAACGGAGGTTGTATTTTCTGCGCGGGCGGCAGCGGATATTTTACCCACAGGGCAAACGGCGATATATACCAAAGCGTGACAAAGCAGATATCCGCCGAGCGGGAAAGAATACTTAAAAAGCACCCCGACAGCGGGATAACGGCGTATTTTCAGGCGGGGTCAAACACCTATACCGACGCCGATACGCTGAGAAAAATGCTTTGCGCCGCCGCTAATCAAAACGTGGACGCTGTAGCTATAGCCACCCGCGCGGACTGTATAGATGAAGAAAGGCTGGCGGTGCTGAGTGAATGTCCCCTGCCTTTGACTGTAGAATTGGGACTTCAGACCGTAAACGACGATACCGCCGCGCTTATAAATCGGTGCCACAGCTTTAAGGATTTTCTGCATGGCTATCGGCTTATAAAAGACGCAGGGATAAGGGTGTGCGTACATATCATAAACGGTCTGCCCAAAGAGGATAAAAATGACATGCTGAACACCGCGCGTGTTCTTGGACAATTAGAGCCGGACGCGGTGAAGATACACCTGCTGCATGTGATAGA
>CANRII010000010.1 GCA_947630685.1 uncultured Ruminiclostridium sp.
CAAATTCCTCGTTTTCAAGCTCTTTTTCATCGAGTGAGCGTATAAACATCAGATAGGTGAGCTGTTCAATGACCGTTAGGGGGTTGGTGATACCGCCGGCCCATATATCCGTCCATATCTTATCTATTTTATTTTTAATAACACCCGTTATCATATTATATCTCCGTGTCCAGATATAGCGAGGCACTATTTAATTCTCTTTTCACTCCCCATATTTCTCTTTCAGCAGCTCGATTATCATATAAGCGACCTTGTAAACGTCGCCGCAGCCGAGGGTGATTATCATGTCGCCGCTTTCCGCGTTTTCGGCGACGTATCCGGCAACTTCCTCAAAGGTGGGAAACCACTTCGCGCCGGGGATTTTTGCACACAGATCGGCGGAATATATGTTGTAGGTGTTCTTTTCGCGGCTGCCCATTATCTCGGTGAGGACGGTCTTGTCGGCGATTTGCAGCGCATTTGCAAAATCCTCCAGCAGCGTGGCGGTTCTTGAATAAGTGAACGGCTGATGGACTGCCCATACGCGCTTGAAATTCATTCCTTTAGCGGTTTTCAAAGTGGCGGAAACCTCGGCGGGGTGGTGGGCGTAATCGTCAACTATCGTTATGCCGCCGATCACAGCCAGCCGTTCAAAACGCCTTATCGCACCGAAAAACGTACTAAGTCCTTTATTGATATCTGAAATTTGCGCTCCTGCCGCGATAGCCGCCGCCGAAGCCGCGACGGCGTTCAGCACGTTATGCGCACCGGGAACGTGTATAGAGATCCTGTCCAGTTTTTTCCCGTTTTCCATAAGGTCAAAATCCGTGCGGAAATCATCGACCTTTTCTATATTCATCGGGTAATAGCGGTTTTTATCGCTATGACCGAAAGTAATGATCTCTTTATCGAATCCGGAAGCATTTACCGCGCGCATGGTATTTTCATCATCGCCGTTTATTACTATAACGTCAGTCGTGTTGTCGATGAATTTAGTAAATGACGCGCGGAGATTATCCATAGTCTTGAAAAAGTCAAGATGATCCGCGTCGATATTCAGCACTACCGAGATATTCGGGTACAGCTTAAGAAATGTATTGGAAAATTCGCAGGCCTCGCACACCATTGTATCGCTGCTGCCTACCCGTCCGCTGCCGCCGATAGCCTTGAGCTTGCCGCCTATCACAGCGGAAATATCGATATTTGCCGCCAGTAAAATATGCGTCAGCATAGAAGACGTCGTGGTCTTGCCGTGAGTGCCGCTGACGCAGATCGCTTTATCATACCAGCCGGTGACAAGACCGAGCAGCTCGCTGCGCTCTACCACCTTAGCACCGCTTTGTTTAGCGGCGATAAGCTCCGGATTGTCGCTCATTATAGCGGCGGTATGCACGATAAGGTCTGCGCCGTCTATGTTGTGCGGATCATGTCCCATGAAAACCTTGATACCCATGCCGCGCACCGCTTTGAGCGTTTCCGTTTCGTTGTTGTCCGAGCCGGTCAGATAATATCCTTTTTTATGCAGTATCTGAGCAAGCGGATACATTCCGCTGCCGCCTATACCTATGAAATGTACATGCTTTTTTCCGGTAAGAAAATCTTTCATTTGTTTTATCTATGCTCCTTTTTTATTTTGCGGCAGAATAATAACGCCGGATATTTCGTTTTACATTATATGAATAATACCGTATCTTATGCAAAAGCTATAGCGTAGGAGAAGCGGGAACAAAACCGCCTCGCCGCTATATCCGAAAGTCTGACAGAAAGGAAATCAGCCAAAATGACGATAAGTGACATAAGAATACGGAAGATAACACAGGAGGGACGGCTGCGCGCGGTGGTGACCATTACCATAGACGAAGCTATCGCGGTACATGATATACGTCTTGTACAGGGTGACGAGCGTATGTTCGTCGCTATGCCGAGCCGCCGTGACGACGAGGGCAGATACCGCGATATAGTGCACCCGATACATGCCGATGTACGCAGCGATATAGAAAACCAGATAATAAACGCATACAACGCGCTGTAAAACGGATATCAACCCTTATCCAATATGTTTTTAGCTTTGAGCAGGGCAAGCTGCGTTTTAGCGTCGGGTATCTCGTTGTTCATGACCATTTCTACCGCTTTATCAAGCGGTATTTTTTCTACCTCTAAAAATTCGTCGTCGTCAAGGTGCTGACTTCCGCCCGAAAGTCCGGTAGCGAGATACATGTGCGTTATTTCCGAGCAGTAGGCGGGGGTAGGGTACAGGCACCCAAGGTATTGATAATTTTCACAGGTGCAGCCGGTTTCTTCCTTAAGCTCTCTGAGTCCGCAGGTGTAGTGATCCTCGCCCTCGTTGAGCTTTCCTGCCGGCAGCTCCAGCAGAACCTTAGCAAACGGATACCTGAACTGCCGCACCATGAGCACCTCGTTATCTTCGGTAATGGGCACAACGCATACGCCGCCGCTGTGACGTATTACGTCGCGCGGTGCGGTGGTGCCGTTCTCCAGCTCCACGACGTCGCTGCATACGGTCAGTATCTTTCCTTCGTATTTTACTGTACTTTCAACGGTTTTTTCAAATAAATGCATCAGCTTTCATTCCTTTCTGTATCTTCCGTTTCGGAAGTATCGTCTGTATTTGTAAGCTCTTCGGTATCTCCCGATGTGTTTACAGCAGGCTCTTCGGTCTCTTCGGGTATCTTAGATTCGTCAAATACGGTATCTATATACGATGAATGCAGCTTTATCCTGCCTAATTGCTGTTCGCCGTAAAGATGTACATACGGGTCCGCTTTGTACTTAAACAGTATTTTCAGTACCGCGAAGTAAATTATCAGCAATACCGCAGCGACGATAGATATTATTATTCCGAGTTTCAGTCCGGGAGTAACATAATCGAATTTTATTTCACATTCTCCCGCGGGAACCTTTATTCCCATAAGACCGTGGTTGACCTTTTCTATCTCGGCAGGCTCGCCGTTTATAGTAGCGCTCCAGCCTTCTTCCCACGGAACGGAGAACACCGCAAAGCGTTCGGTGCTAAATGACGACTCGGCAACAAAGCCGTTCTTTACCGGAGTGAACGAATCGACGCAGTTTTCCGCTAACTTTTCGCTGTCCTTAAGGAACGAGTCATAGCTTATCGCAGAGGTATCCTCGGAGCCGACATGAGTCATTAATCCGCCGTATTTTTTGATCTGCTCGTCTGTCAGCAGCACAGCCTTTATATACTCGCTGTCCTTTGCAGAAGAGGGTGCAGAATCCATATCCGACTGCGTCATATACTTATCATAGGTGAATCCCATGGGGATAAACGCTTTATTTTCGTATATGGTAAAGCCGTCCTGTTCGCCTATCTTTTCAAAGTTCGCCATGTTCTGCAACAGCTTTCTGGTGTCGCTGTAATTAGTCTTGTACGACTGTATCAAAAGGTACTTGGTAGAAGTCAGCGAACGCACGGGATAATATGTTCCGTCAGGGTCGGTGTTTACCGAACGTGAAAATCCCATACTGTCGTAAAATTCAAAGGTAGACGCGGGCAGTATGCTGTGAAAGCTCCTGAATCCGTAGTTATCCCACAGCATATTTGCGTTATTGGTAACGCCGAACACCTCTACACGGTAAAAGTTGCCGTTATCGGGATCGGGAAGATCGAAATCTGCGTCTACTATGCTGTTGTAATCGTTAAGCTCCGGCCCTATTGAACGACCGTATCCGATAGTATAGAATGAAAAGATCATACAGGATACCACCGTATAGATAAACGACACACGCAGGAATTTTTGAATAGAGGCCTTTTTGCGGTTTCTCACCAGAATATAGCATACTATTATAGCTGCTATCGCAAGACCTACCGATATCCAGAAAGGCAGCTTTTCGTTAGGAAGTGTGAACAGCTCCGCTACATCTATCTTGCTTTCTTCTCCGGTGACAGCGTCGGTCACGGTCTTTTCCACCTTGCCCGGAAGAATACCCACCATCGATATCATGACCACGGCAAAGCCGCACCATTTAAGGCCGTAGGTCATATCTATATCTTTATCTTCAAGCGCGTATGCGGTCATAAAGCATGCGATAAGTATCGGCATATAGAACCATCTTGTGTAATAGCTGCTGTTGAACATCACAAACGTTGAGTTAAGCACGGGTATCAGCGCAAACAGCAGCATTGTCGGCATAAGATATTTTGCCCAATGATTTTTTTTGAATTTTAAGAACGATATAACGCCGGACATCGAGAACAGCGGAAGATATGCGGATACTGATGACCATTTTGCCGAGCTGTCCGGGAAAAAGTTTTGTCTTGCCGGTATGTCCGCAGGGAAAAACAGGCTTTGGAATATAAGTCCGTATCGCTGCGACGGATTGTGAAATACCATGTTCCACCCGAGCAAGGTATTGTCGGTACGCGGTACCTCTAAGCATGCGATGATAGCGGGCAGGAACATAACTCCCGCCAGCATAAGACCTACCACCGATTCAAACGCCAGCGCGAGGAACGTCTTTAGCGTTATGTTGAAGTTTTTATCCGTACATCGGAAAACAAAGTATATAATTAGGAAGACGCATTCTCCCACGAAGAAAAAGTAATTAACAAACGCATTCAGCGCAACGGTAAGCGCAAAGAATACCCGCCGCTTATTTATCACCGCTTCCTCCAGCGCGATAAGCATAAGCGGGAATACGACCATCGCTTCATGAAAGTGGTTGAAGAATATGTTATACATGGAAAAGCCGGAAAACGCATATAAAAGCCCGCCTATCAGCGCCGATTGCGGCTTTTTGACAAAGCGGCGTATATAAGCGAAGGCAAACACGCTGCAGCAGGATAATTTAAGTATGATTATAGGCGCCATGAAATATTTAGCCCATTCAGGCGGGAAAGGAAGAGTCAGCCAGAAAAAAGGACTGCCTATAGTATAGAATGAATATGAGCCTATAAAGTTAGCGCCGAGATCGGTCTGCCAGCTCCACATGAGCTCGCCGTCTTGTATCGCTCGGCTGCACAATGTGTAAAAGGGGATTTGCTGCGCGTTATAGTCGCCGTAATATATGAAATATCCTCCGTCGATTATCGTAAACGGTAAAATAAGTATCGCCGCCATGATAGCAGCGGTGAAAAACGCTTTTCGGTAGAATTTCAGCTCTGATTTGTACATCTTTGTTCCTTTCAAATGCTTTAGTATAATACAGCACCGTATTTGTCGGCAATTTTTTTAAGCTCCTCGGGTGCGATAAGCGATTTTGTATCGACTATCGCTCTGCCTTGATACAGCATAAGCGCCATTTTAAGCGAAATTTCATCGTCGGATAAAAACGCCGCCGGCAGCGTCGCCATGTTCATCTGTCTTGCAAAATCTATCGCGTCGTCCGGCGAGTTTACAGCCACGGTAAGCACATCGTAGCTTTCTTCACAAACTGCGGTTATTATCTCGTACATATCGGGAGAGCATTCTATCGCAGGGGAAAACTCCGTCGTTTCCGGGTCAAGGAAGAATAACTGGTCAGCCGCAGCAAACACCAGGGAAGTGTCCTGCTTTTGGATATCGCTTTTGCGATTTTCACAGCTAAGTAACTGAGCAAGAGCGGAAATGTACGGCTCGTCAGCGCCTTTTCCCGCGCCTAATATTTCTGCTCCGGCATAAATAAGCTCAAGGCAGGCGCTTTTATATTCTTCCGGCGTAAGCTGTACATATTTATCTTCGCACATGAACGCAGCGTCCGGTATGGCGATAAGCGGTACATGAGCATACGGGAAAATTTGCTTTATAAGCTCGGTACAGCTTTGCGGAGAGCCTCCTCTTATGCCGAACGCGCTTATCCCAAGCTCCTGAAGAACTATAAGCGCCGAGCAAAGCAGCGTGCCGTCCGTCGTTTCCCCCTCGTCGTTCGTCTGTAAGATAACAAATATCCGCTTGCCTGTTTTTTTAGCGGCAAGCACCGACGCCCGCATATCCCATAATGCCGGCATGCTGTCTATAACTATTGCGCCGCAGCTTTCGTCAAGGTCGCTGAAGCTCTCGCGGTATACGTCGATAAGCCTTGAAAAAGACGCTTCGCCGTAAGGCTCTATAGCTATCCCGGCGGAATTTACGATAACGGCGTTATATGTTGCCGGGCTGTCGGAATTTATTATTTCGGTAAATTTGCTGCCGCTGAATAAAAGCGGCGTTCGTATCGGTATGTCCTGACTGTCCATTGTCTTTCCTTTCGGGTAAAATCACATCTTTTCCGGCGCGTCGACCTTAAGAAGATCCAACATATTCTTAAAAACGGTCTTTGCCGCAACGCAGAGAGAAAGCCTGGACTGAACAACGCTTTCTTCCTCGCCTTTGATGCGGCAGTTGTCATAGAATTTATGGAACAGCTGCGCCAGTTCAAGTATATATTTGGTTATTTTAGAGGGGTTATACGTTTTCGCCGCGTCGTTTACGCAGTCGGAAAGAGCGGCGATATGCCTTATAAGCGCAAGCTCGGACGGATGGGAGAAGGTAAGACTGTCGGAGTTTTCAAAGGTTATCCCCTCGTTGGCAAGCCTTCTCAGCACGCTGCATATCCTTGCGTGAGCATATTGAATGTAAAACACCGGATTGTCGGAGCTTTCTTTTATCGCAAGCTCAAGGTCAAATTCCAGATGAGTATTCGGGTCGCGCAGATTGAAGAAAAATCTCGCCGCGTCGATAGGCACTTCGTCAAGCAGGGTAGAGAGCGTTATCGCCTTGCCGGAACGCTTCGACAGCTTTACCGTTTCGCCGTTTCGCACCAGCATTACCATTTGCATTATAACTACGTCGAGCTTTGAGGAGTCTATGCCTAACGCGGTAAGCGCCGCTTTCATTCTCGGAACATACCCGTGGTGATCGGCGCCTAGTATGTCTATCGCCTTGTCAAAGCCGCGCGTCACGAGCTTGTTATAGTGATACGCGATATCCGGAACAAAATAGGTCGGTATGCCGTTCGCTCTTACTAAAACTCTGTCCTGCTCATCTCCGAACTGTGACGCTTTGAACCATATCGCGCCGTCCTTTTCATAGGTATGACCCTTATCGGTAAGCTGCTTGACTATATCTTTCACCGAGCCGTTTTCGTGCAGGGAGCTTTCTTTGAACCATGTATCATAAACGATACGATACTTTTTCAGATCGCGCTCCAGACCGTCTATATTAAGCGGCAAAGCATACTCCACCAGCGCGGATTTTCTTTCCTCTTCGTTTTTATTTACCAGCATATCGCCGTTTTGACGATAATAATTATATGCGTGTTCTATTATATCCACGCCTTTATATACGTCCTCCGGCATGGGGAAATTTTCTTCATCTGCGAATATTTTGTCGCAGATATCGTCGCCGGAATACTGCTTTATCAGCTCGGCTTTGCTGCCGTCGGCTATCTGCATATAGCGCAGCGAAAGCGATTTACCGAACTTTTCTATCTGATTTCCGGCGTCGTTTACATAAAATTCACGCTCAACATAAAATCCTGCGTATTGCAATAACGACGCTAAGCTGTCGCCCAACGCGCCGCCTCTCGCGTTACCTATGTGCATAGGACCGGTGGGATTAGCGGAAACAAATTCAAGCAGTATCCTTTTTCCCTTGCCGTAATCGGTTTTGCCGTAATCCTGTCCCTCGTTCACCGCCGATTTGACAACGTCGGAGTACCATTTATGTCCTATAAAGAAATTTATAAAACCCGGCCCCGCAGTCTCTATCTTTTCAAAAGCCGTACCCTCTAACACCGCTTCCTCGCATATCATCTGCGCGATAGCTCTGGGATTGCTTTTAAGCGCCTTAGCAAACGTAAGCGCCGCGTTGCAGGAAAAATCTCCGTGCGACGCGTCGGCGGGGCGTTCAACGCTAAAAGCGGGGAGGGGAACAGACGGTATTTTTCCCGCTGCGACCAGTTCTCCCAGCGCGTTCATAATTATTTCCGATACCTGCTTTCTCGCAAGCTCTGTCATGTTGCTCATGCTTTGGTGTTTCCTTTCTTTTGCACGTCAGGCGTTAGGCGCGCCGCATTCTGTTACGTTTATAAACATCTCGTTTTCGGACATATAGCTGGAATTTATATCCAACGTGTATTTCAGATAGATATCTCCGCCCTTATCGGTAAGGCAGGAGCGTATCTCGTTAGTGCTTATGCCTATCATGAAATCGCCGTATTCCGTGCCGTAATGACAATGATGTTTTTTACCGCGCTCGATTATCAGAGAGCTTACGGCTTTGCCTTTTCTTTGCATGGTCACTCTGTCGCTGAACACCTCAAGCGTTACATGACTGCCCTGAAAACCTGTTGTTTCGCTTTCGTCGTAGCCCAGCCTGAAGCCGTTTTTTATAGGCTCCATGCTTCCGTAGGTGAACAGCTCGGTAGTGTCTTTATCGCCGGTGTCCTCAACGGATTGAGTGCTGGTTATTTTTATACATACATCTTTCAAATCGAATTTTCCTTTCTATCTTGCGTCGATGGCCGAGGAAATGAGGTTATCCAACAGCTCCTCGTAGCTTATTCCGCTTTCGGTGAGTATCGACGGGAATATGCTGTTCTTTTCCAATCCCGGAAGCCCGCGCACGCGTCTTATTATTATATCTGTTCCGCAAAGCATCATATCTATCCTTGCAAAGCTCTTGCAGGAAAGCGCGCGAAACGCCGCCCTCGCCGCGTCCTTTACCTTGCTTTGGGTAACGCCGTCCAGCTTTGCCGGAACTTCAAACGAATAAGTCTGCGCGATATATTCCGACGCATTGTCTGTCTTTTTATTCTGCGGGATAAGCTCTCCGACAGCGGTCCTGTCGTTTTTCAGCCCGCCGCTGACTATTGCACATTCCAGCAGCCTGCCTTTAAGCTCTTTTTCTATTATTATCGTATGGTGGTGGGAAAACGCCGTCTTTACCGCGTTTTCGAGCTCTTCGCGGTTTTCCGCGCGGTATGCTCCTATAGAGGTGCTGCAATTCGCGGGGGTGACATACACCGGATAACCCAGCCGCTTTTCCGCGTCTAACAGAGCCGTTCCCAATTCGTTCATAACGGAGCGTTCCAGCACGGTGTATTCTGCGGTTTTTAGCCCCGCCTCATTAAGCAGCATATAGGTGAGCTTTTTGTCAAGGCAGGCGTTCGACGAGGCAAGGTCGTTGCCTATCATCGGTATGCCCGACAGCTTGCATAATCCCTGTATGCGTCCGTCCTCGCCGTATTTCCCGTGCAGGATGGGGAACACCGCGTCGATACGGTGGATAGACGCGTCGCCGCCCGGCATTATTTTTACAACGCCCTTATGCAGCGGATCGCAGCTTAAAATGCAGGAGCAGCAGTCGCTGTCTATTTCCCAACTGCCGTCCGGTATATTTTCATAGCTGCCCGGATAGAAAAGCCAACGTCCCGCGCGGGTTATCCCTATCGGAAGCGGCTCGTATTTATCCTTCGGTATAGCGTTAAGTACCGAATACGCTGTGGTAAGCGACGCGCTGTGATCTGCGGAGGAACCTCCGAACAGAACGCATATTCTCTTTTTTGCCATATGATATTCCCTCTCTCTGCTCACGATTTTCAGTAAAGCATATAAGTATTTATAGTATACCATAAAATAAGCCCGATGTCAATTCCGATATGCCGATTTTGCGGTACTGCAACAAAAATCAGGTATTGTTGTTTTATGTGATTGACAAAATCCGAAAAAACGTTTATAATTGTTGATATACAAATTCTTTCTTGAAAGGAAACAATATGAGAGCAGTAATTACAGTAATAGGCAAGGATACCGTAGGTATTCTCGCCAAGATAAGCACGGAATGTGCTGAAAACGGAGTTAATATAATGGACGTATCCCAGACGGTAATGCAGGATATGTTCGTTATGACGATGATGGCGGATATGGGAAAAAGCACTATAGACTGTCCGGAGCTGTCCGATAAGCTGAACGAATCGGTCAAGGGCATGGGCTTACAGATACATGTGATGCACGAGGATATTTTCAACTCGATGCATAATATATGATCGGGGGACAGGCTTAAATGTTCACAACTAACGATATTCTTGAAACCATAAAGATGATCCAGGAGGAAAATCTTGACATACGCACTATTACCATGGGAATATCGCTGCTTGACTGCATAGACAGTGATATAAACCGTTCATGCGATAAAATATATGAAAAAATGATGCGCCTTGCGGAAAACCATGTCAAGACCGGAGAGACAATAGAAAAGCGCTACGGTATCCCGATAATAAACAAGCGCCTTTCGGTCACTCCTATCTCCATGCTTGCCGCGGCGGCAAAGGGCAGTCCCGTAAAGTTTGCTAAGACGCTGCAAAAGGTGGCGGACGCAGTCGGCGTAAATTATGTCGGAGGCTATTCCGCGCTTGTCCATAAGGGATTTTCAGCCGGCGACCGCGAGCTTATCGAGTCGATACCGGAAGCGCTGTCTGTCACGAGCAAGGTATGCTCGTCGGTGAATATAGGCTCTACCAGAGCCGGTATAAATATGGACGCGGCCGCGCTTATGGGTCGTATAATAAAGCGATCGGCCGAAGCTACCGCAAACGACCATTGCTTCGGCGCGGCAAAAATAGTAGTTTTCTGTAACGCTGTCGAGGATAATCCGTTCATGGCGGGCGCGTTCCACGGTACGGGAGAGGCGGACGCTGTCATAAATGTCGGCGTAAGCGGGCCGGGCGTAGTACGCGCAAAGCTCGAAAAAATGCCGGACGCTACTATAGACGAGCTTGCCGAGGCTATAAAAAAGACCGCGTTCAAAATAACGCGTATGGGTCAGCTGGTAGGCACTCAGGCGGCTGAAATGCTGGGCGTTCCTTTCGGTATAGTCGATCTTTCGCTTGCTCCTACTCCCGCGGTAGGCGACAGCGTGGCGCATATTCTGGAAGAAATGGGGCTTGAACGCTGCGGCGCTCACGGCACGACGGCGGCGCTGGCTATGCTGAACGACGCGGTGAAAAAGGGCGGCGTAATGGCGTCCTCCAGCGTGGGAGGATTGTCCGGCGCATTTATTCCGGTATCGGAGGACGCCGGAATGATAGACGCTGTGAATGCCGGCGCGCTTTCTATAGAAAAGCTGGAGGCTATGACTGCGGTATGCTCGGTAGGCCTTGATATGATAGTCGTACCCGGAGATACCTCGGCGGAAACCTTAGCTGCGATAATTGCCGATGAAGCGGCTATAGGCATGGTAAACAGCAAGACCACCGCAGTCAGAGTAATTCCCGCAATAGGAATGAAAGAGGGAGAAACGCTGGAGTTTGGCGGACTGTTTGGCAGCGGGCCGGTTATGCCGCTGAGTAAATTTTCCTCCGCTAAATTCGTTTCACGCGGCGGACGTATTCCCGCGCCGCTGCAAAGCCTTAAAAATTAAGTTCGCTTTGATAAAACAGGCTTTTCTCTTAGGGAGGAGAGCCTGTTTTTTATGTAAAAATAATACGATGAGAGTTATATACCTATAAGAGAGGTTTTTATGATAACGGATTCTTTTGATATTGGCAGCGAGCCTATCATCACTCCTGCCTCGTTTTACGGCGAGCGTGAAAAAATATGCGATATTGCGATAGGCACGTTTTCAAGGAAAATATATCCCGCCGTGCTGGAGCGTTTTCCAAATGAGCAGGTCGGTGAAATACGCAGCGCAAACAGGATAATTCCGGTATATCTGCTAAACATCGGAAGTAAAAGCGCGATATTTTACCTTTCCGAGCTGGGCTCGGCGCTTGCTGCAACACAGGCGATAGAAATTAACGCGCTGACCGGCGCGGATAAATTTATACTGTTCGGTTCGGCAGGCTCTCTTGACAGCGAAAAGACGACAGGAAGGTATGTTATCCCCACCGAGGCTTACCGCGACGAGGGAATGTCTTATCATTATGCTCCGCCGGCGGATCACATAACGATAAAAAATGCCGAAACGGTGGAAAAGATCTGCATAGAAAACGGTTATCCTTATGTTAAAGGCAGGGTATGGACTACCGACGCTATTTTCCGTGAAACGAGCTATCTTGTTAATAAAAGGAAAGACGAGGGCTGTATCGCGGTGGAAATGGAGCTTGCCGGCGTTCAGGCGGTGTGCGATTTTTACGGCTTTGAGCTGTATTATTTTCTGGTGACCGGAGACGTGCTGGACGCGGATAATTACACCTCGGTCGGTCTGCATGACGCTAATCACGGCATGGATAAATTCGATATTGCACTAAAGATAGCGGATATGCTGTAATTTAGATAGAAACATTGCTTTAATATGTTGCTGCCGCACCGCTTTTTGTTTAACATTTTTTCATGTTTATGAATAGATTATAATGTGAATAACAAAAAGGAGAGCTTTCTTGGAAAGCGTAGTGTTGACATAATATGAATACTAATTGTTTCAGCCCGGCCGTACATCAGTATCTTTATAATTATAACTGCATACTTGACGCCATGATAAATAAGATCGATTCCGCAAAGCAATGCGAAAGTATTTCTTATAATTTTATTTCACGCATGCTTCCTCACCATGAGGCTGCTATAAAAATGTGCGAAAATGTATTAAAATATACCACGGACAAAACGCTTATCTGTATTTGCAAGAACATAATCGCAGAGCAGACAAAAAGTATAGCAGATATGCTTAAAATACAGGAAGAGTGCGGCAACTGCAAAAGCCCGGCAAAATGCCTTGCCGAGTATGAATGCGTATTGCGTAAGATTTTAGACGATATGTTTTGCAGTATGCGTACGGCAGAGCAGACTGATTGCATAAACTGCAATTTCCTGCGGGAAATGATACCTCATCATGAAGGGGCGGTTTACATGAGCGAAAATCTGTTGAAGTACGAGATATGCTCAGGACTTGTTCCGATAGCGAAAAGTATAATCATCGACCAGAAGAATGGAATAAAAGAGATGAAAAAGCTTTCCTGCACGCTTAAATGTAAATAAAATCAGTTTGAAAATTGCAATCAGACAGATATCTGAAAAAATCCCGCACAATTTTTGAGCGGGATTTTTAATATACTGTTTGTATATTCTTTATTGAAGCATTGTATATCCGTCAGGACTGCTCCATTTGTTTACCGAAATACATTGCGGCAGCTTCGATAAGTGCCGTCTGCTTGTCGTCGACGGTGGAATTTTCGTCCTTTGCAAGCATTATTACCGCGCCGTTCACATCGCCCTCCGCCATTATCGGGGCGCAGGCTATCGCAAATTTATTGACGCCCTCTATAGGGTTTATTTTTTCTTCGCTTGCCGTTCTGTGATAAAGAGATTTTCTTTGCTCGATAAGATCCTCAAGCGAGCTGGATACCCTGCGCTCAAGCACCTCTTTTTTCTGTATGCCGGACGCTGCAATAACATGGTCGCGGTCGCAGATCACGGTGGGATATCCGCCCACCTTGAAAAGTACGTCCGCGTACTGGTCGGCGCTGCCGGACATTTCTCCGACAGGGGAGTATTTTCTGAATATGACCTCGCCGTCCACGCTGGTGTATATTTCAAGAGGAGTGCCCTCGCGTATCCTCATTGTGCGTCTGATCTCTTTGGGTATCACAACGCGTCCGAGATCGTCTATCCTTCTTACT
The DNA here is from genome assembly GCA_947630685.1 of uncultured Ruminiclostridium sp. Classification (GTDB taxonomy): domain Bacteria; phylum Bacillota; class Clostridia; order Oscillospirales; family Ruminococcaceae; genus Ruminiclostridium_E. Next base: position 13,528 of record CANRII010000010.1, read on the forward strand.
ATACCGGTTGCTTTCATATATAAATGTTCCTTTCTTTTTTGTTATCGGCGGGTAAAATAGTCTGTCCGCCTTTTTTCAAAATTAGCTTTCGCAAAAAATATTGTTTCACGCTTTACGTCGAATATGCAAAAATTACGCCGAATTTTGCACCGACTGATAAAATTCGTAAACAACGTTTACTAAGTTTGACATTATTAGCCAGAAGTCATATATTGTATTCTAATTTTAGGCAAAAACTTGATTTTGCCTAATGACTTTTGTAATTTTTTGTGATATAATCTATTATGTAGAATTATGTCGAATCAAAAGCCGGACATAAACTTTCGGAACAAAGGGGGCGGTGTAATGTTACGGACGGTTTTGTTTACTCTTATAGGGTACTTTTCCGGCAGCGTTTTATATGCTAACGTATTCGGAGCTGTTTTCGGCAAAAAAGAGATGTATCAAAATAGCACCGACAAGAACCCCGGTACCGCAAACGCTTATAAATACGGGGGATTTTGGTGCGGCACGCTCACGCTGATCTTTGATCTTCTTAAGGGCTTTTTGCCCGTGTTCATATATTTGCTTTCGACTGAACAAAACGGCTGGGGATTGATCTCTGTGCTGGTTTCGCCGGTAATAGGCCATATTTTTCCGATATTCGCAAAATTTCACGGCGGAAAAGGTATAGCAGTTACATTCGGCTGTCTTTTGGGATTGTTCCCGTATTGCAAACCGTTATTTTTATTTGCGATCGTGTTTATATTCCTGTCCGTTTGTCTTAGAATTTCCCCGCACTTCTACCGTACCATTGCCGCATATCCGCTTGCTTTCCTCGCTATGCTTATAGCGGGAGTTGATCCGGCGGTACGGTTCGGTTTTCTGATCATCACCGCTGCCGTATGCCTTAAAATGTATTTGAGTAAGGAAGAAAGGGGAAGAGTTAAAATCAGAATATTATGGATGCACTGATTCTTTCATGCGGGACAGGAGGCGGGCATAACAGCGCGTGTATGGCAATAGCCGAGGAAATGTCCGCAAGAGGTCATAACGCAAAGATACTTAACCCGTATCTGCTCAAGGACGATAAGACCGCCGATATTGTAAATAACGCATATATCTCTCTTGCCCAAAAAGCGCCCTCCGCTTTCGGAGTGGTGTATAGCCTCGGAAACGCTTACCGAAAGCTGCCGGTCTCCTCTCCGGTATATCACGTCAACAGGAGAATGGCGCCGCTGCTTGAAAAGTACCTAAGCGAGAATAAATTTGACGTTATCGCGTCGACGCACCTTTTTCCTGCGGAGATGCTCACAAATCTTAAGCAGCGCGGGGCTTCGCTTCCGAAAACGTATTTTATAGCGACTGATTATACTTGTATTCCTTTTACCGAAGAGACCGACTGCGACTACTATGTGATACCGGCAAAAAAGCTGGAAGATGAATTTATTTCGAGAGGAATACCGAAAGAGCGTATTTTGCCGTTCGGAATACCGGTCGGAAAAAGTTTTCGCGAGCATATCGGCAGGGACGAGGCAAGAAAACGCCTCGGTCTGGATCTTGCCGAAAAGTATATTCTTATAGCCGGAGGAAGCATAGGCGCCGGGCAGATAGAGCAGATAGTGCCGCTTTTGCTGGAGCATTATGGAGAAAGCGTTAATATCATAGTCGTATGCGGCAATAATCATGATTTATATTTGCGTCTGGAGCATAATTACGGCAAGCGCTGCATGTTGCTTGAATATACCGACGATATGGCGATATATATGCAGGCATGCGACTTGTTTTTGTCAAAGCCGGGCGGCTTATCCTCGACGGAAGCGGCGGTAGTAGGCGCGCCGCTCATACACATTACGCCGATACCCGGCTGCGAGACCCGCAACATGACGTTCTTTGAAGAAAACGGCATGAGCTGCGCCGTCAGAAATCCGAAAACCCAGCTTATCACCGCTTGCGACAGCCTGCTTAACGAGGACAGACAGCGGGAGATCATAAATAATCAGAAAAAGATAATTTCCCCGAACGCCGCAGCCGATATCTGTGATTTTATGGAGAATGATAATATAGACGTTTCCAAACAAATTAAACGGAGCTTGTAAAACAGCTTCGTTTTTTTGTTTTCCATAAAAAATTACAAATAAAAGGCTCTTTGAATTTGACATCAAGCCGGAATTATGATATACTAATATAGTATATGTTCGTTTGGTGCAAAACCGACAGATTTATGCGCCGGGATAGTATATTTGCCGCCGGTTCAGAAAAAACTAATTTCAAAAAACATGAAAGGGTGTTTTGATGAACCGTTACGAAAACGACAACGAAGAAACCGAGGAGGCCGACGGCTCGCAGGAGGTCCCGGCTGACGCGCAGATAGCGGACAACGGTATTCTTGCGCTGGAAAACGCCAAGCATAATATCCATTGTCTTACGGTAATAGGACAGATAGAAGGTCACTATATCCTGCCGGCTCAGAATAAGACCACAAAGTACGAGCATATTATGCCGGCATTGGTGGCTATCGAGCAGGACAGGAGCATAGAGGGGCTGCTTATCATTCTTAATACCGTCGGCGGAGACGTAGAGGCGGGTCTTGCTATTTCAGAGCTTATCGCCGGAATGTCAAAGCCTACTGTTTCCATAGTTGTAGGCGGCGGACATTCGATAGGCGTACCGCTTGCGGTAAGCGCGCGGCGCAGCTTTATAGTGCCGTCCGCTACCATGACTATCCACCCGGTAAGAATGAACGGCATGCTGCTCGGAATACCCCAGACCCTGTCCTATTTTGAAAAAATGCAGGAGCGGATAATCGAATTTGTCTGCAAGAACAGCAGGATAACTCCCGAACGTTTCCGCGAGCTTATGATGAAAAAGGACGAGCTTGTAATGGACGTCGGCTCTGTGCTGGACGGAAAGGCTGCGGTAAACGAGGGGCTTATCGACGGACTCGGCGGACTCAGCGACGCGGTGGAATGTCTTTATTCTCTCATTGAAAGCGAACCGAAAAGCAAGGAGCCGGAGCAGGAGAAAAAGCCGCGCGCAAAGCATCGCCGTCAGCCGATAAAGACTTCCGTGCGTATCCACGGTGAAGAGCCGGACGGCAGGGTATATGCAAAGGTCCACCCGTTCAGGGAATATCACCCGAAAGGCGGACGAATATGATACTGCATACCATCATCAGCGAACAGGATATTTTTTATAAGCCGCAGCAGCCGAATATCCGATACAAACGGGTAAACGGCGGTATGCTGGAGCTTAACGGGGCGGACGGCACCGTAAACCGGCTTTTTTCGACCGATCCCGCGATGTATCTTGACGATCGCTATTTCCCAAGGACAAAATCCGTCGGAAAGTGAATAAGAATTAATCGGGCGTATGCCCGTACATATTATTTCGGAGGAACAAATATGGATTACATAAGTATGGTAATACAGGGCGTGATACAGGGTCTTACCGAGTTTTTGCCGGTATCGAGCTCCGGGCATTTGTCGGTAGTGCAGCATTTTATGAACGTCGGCGAAGAAAGCCTGCTGGTATCGGTGGTGCTTCATTTAGGAACGCTGCTTGCGGTGCTTATCGCGTTTTTTCCTACGATAGCGGGAATGGTAATAGAATTTTTCCTTACGATAAAAGACCTTTTTACCGGTAAATTTTCCTGGAAAAACATGAACGCCAACCGGCGCATGATGTTCATGGTGATAATTTCCACCGCCTTGCTGGTGCCGGTCTATTTCTTTAAGGACTTTTTCACGAGCTTTGAGGGCGACGGAGATATAATTTTTGAGGGCGTGGCGTTTTTATTTACCGCGGTGCTGCTGTTCATGTCGGACAAATGTGTAAAAGGCAACAAGACCGGAGATAAAATGAAGGTAGGCGACGCTATAGCGGTAGGCGCGATGCAATGTGTAGCGCTGTTTCCCGGCGTGTCACGTTCCGGCTCGACCACCGCGACCGGAATATTCTGCGGTCTGACAAGAGAGACCGCTGTGACCTTTTCGTTTATTTTAGGTATACCCGCGATACTCGGCGGCAGCGTTCTGGAAATAGGCGACGCTTTGCAGAGCACGGCGGAGATAGACTGGGTCGCTATGGGTATAGGCTTTGCGGCGGCGGCTGTAGTGGGACTTCTTGCGATATTCCTTGTAAAGCTGCTGATAAAGAAAGACTTATTCAGAATTTTCGGAATATATACCGCGCTGCTGGGACTGGGCTGTATAGGCGTCGGCGCGTATGAATTAGTGACCGGTTCGCATTTTATAGTGGTATTCTGATCGGACGCTTACTATTTATCGCTTATGCGATGATATATAAAACGGAGGAACAAAAATGTCTGCAAAAACAACTACCGGAACGGGGAAATCAAATTCCGGCAGAAAAAATAATAACGATAAGCTAAAGCAGGAGCTTTTAGAAGCGGAACGCACCCGCCGCCGGATATATTCGATAGTTATATTTGCCGTCGGCGTACTGCTGCTGCTGTTTACGCTGATAGGCTTTCTGGGCGGCGCGACTTCAAAGGAAGACCCCAATCTTCTTGACTACATATATATGTTCCTGTGCGGAATTTTCGGCTTTGCGGTGTTTTTTACCGGACCGGTGGCGATATACGTTGCTATCCTTGTTGCCATGGATAAAAACAACGGCAGCATATCAAAAAAGGTAGTCCAGCTTGCGTTTTCGGTAATGCTGGTTTCCGCCGCGGTGCAGATAATTTTTATCGGCTCGGTAGGAGAGGGGACTACAAATATCTTCGGCGCGATAGGCTCTTTGTATTCCGACGGCGTTCAGCTTATGGGCGGAGGAATCTACGGAGGACTGCTCTCGTGGCTGCTGCTGCTGTTTGGCAGAATAGGCGCTATAGTCCTTGTTATACTTATCGCGTTCGTGTTCATAATGTTTATAAGCAGAAAAACGCTGCTTGATTTTCTCCACGCGGTCGGCAAGCCTGTTAAAAAGACTGCCAGAACGGTAAAGGATAAGCACCAACGCCATAAGGAGGAAATGGAGGCTTTGCGTCTTGCATCCGAGGAGCAAAACGCCGAGAACGAACAGCAGAAAAATATCCGCAGGATAAACGAGCTTGAAAAGGCTACTTCCGAAAACATCAACGAGCCGCTTTCCAAAAAGCATAAGCAGACAATGGATGAACAAAAGCGGGATAACGAAGATTTTATCAACGAGATAAACAGCTATAACGGTATGCCGGCTGAAAACACCTCTAGATCGGTCAGACCCTCCGCCGAGGTATTGCCCGAGATAGCGCCGGAGGACGACGTGCATATGTCCGACGGTAATCTTCCGGAGCTCCCGGGAGAAATCGACACCGGCAGGCTGCCGGAGGAAAATACCGTAGCCGCCGCAAAAGAACTTGTTACCGATACCGCGCCGCTGCCTGAGCTTCCTCCGGAAGAGGTAAATCCCGTGGAGCAGGCGTTGAACGTTTATGCTTTGGAGCATCCGGACGGAGGAAATACCGCCGATAATTCCCACGGTGATAAAGACGCTTCCGAAACCGAGGGAGGTTCCCCGGAGGACGACGAGCAGTATATACTTCCTCCGACCGACCTGCTTGACGAGATAATGCCGGGCAAGGCAAAGGCCGATATACAAAAAGAACTTGACACTAATTCCGAAAATATAGTAAAGACTCTGCGCAGCTTTGGCGTGCAGACCAAGATAATAGGCACTTGCCGAGGCCCTTCGGTAACGAGATACGAGCTTCAGCCCGCGGCGGGAGTTAAAATATCCAAGATAACCGGTCTTGCGGACGATATCGCGCTTAATCTGGCGGCGTCCGGAATAAGGATAGAAGCGCCGATACCGGGCAAGCCCGCGGTCGGTATAGAAGTGCCGAATAAGAACACCGACAGCGTGCCTTTCAGAGAGCTTATAGAAAGCAACGACATAAAATCCAATCCGAGCAAGCTGGCGGCGGTGCTTGGCAAGAGCATATCCGGCGATACTATCATTGCCGATATCGCGGACATGCCACATCTGCTGGTTGCCGGTACGACAGGTTCCGGTAAGTCTGTCTGCGTTAATTCGATAATCCTTTCGATACTGTTCAGAAGCGCTCCCGATGAGGTCAGGTTTATCATGGTAGACCCCAAGCAGGTGGAGTTTATGACCTACAACGGCATACCGCATTTGCTTATACCGGTAGTGACCGACCCGAAAAAGGCTGCCGGCGCTCTTCAATGGGCGGTAACGGAAATGCTCAAGCGTTATAATCTCTTCGCGGAAAATAACGTCCGCGACCTAAAGGGCTATAACGCTATAGCGGATAAAGACCCGGATATCAAAAAGCTGCCGCAGATAGTCATTTTTATCGACGAGCTGGCTGACCTTATGATGGCGTCTAAAAACGAGGTCGAGGACAGTATATGCCGTCTGGCTCAGATGGCGAGAGCCGCAGGCATGCACCTGGTAATAGCTACTCAGCGTCCTACGGTCGACGTGGTTACCGGACTTATTAAAGCGAATATCCCCAGCCGTATCGCGCTAAAGGTCGGCAGCGGCGTTGACAGCCGTACCATACTTGACGAACAGGGCGCGGAAAAGCTGTTAGGGCGCGGAGATATGCTGTTCAAATCCACTTCTATGCCAAAACCGCTGAGAGTGCAGGGCTGCTGGATATCTCCAAAGGAAATAGACAGGGTGGTAAATTTCATTAAAGATTCTTACATACTCGATTATGATAACGATGTTATCAGAGAGGTAGAGGAACGCGCCGCTCAGGTAGGCACCGGCGATAAGAGAGGCGCTTCTTCCGATGACAGCGGAGATATAGACGTAAGCGATGAAAAGCTGGAAGACGCTATCCGCACGGTAGTCGAGGCGGGTCAGGCGAGTACGAGCTCGCTTCAGAGAAAGCTGAAACTCGGATACGGCCGCGCCGCACGTCTGATAGATATTATGGAGGAAATGGGTATAGTCGGCCCATCGGAGGGCAGCAAGCCGCGCCAGGTGCTTATGACGCGGGAGGAATATTACGAAAGACGTATGAATAAAGACTGACGGGAGAATTATAATGCCGTTTTTGCCGATCTCAAAACAGGATATGAAAGAGCGGGGGATAGAGCAGCTGGACTTTATCTGCCTTACCGGCGACGCATACTGCGATCACCCTTCTTTCGGTATCGCTATAATATCCCGCATGGTGGAAAGCTGCGGATTTTTCGTCGGGATAATAGCTCAGCCGATCACCGACGAGGATTATAAAAAGCTGGGCGAGCCGAAATATTGTTTTCTGGTTTCCGGCGGTAATATCGACAGCATGGTATCTAATTATACCGTTTTCAAAAGAAAACGCTGGGACGACGCTTATTCCCCCGGAGGAAAAGGCGGAAAGCGTCCCGACCGCGCCTTGACGGTATACTGCCGCAAGCTGAAAGAATTATTCCCCGATAAGGAAATAGCGGTCGGCGGTCTTGAGGCGAGCCTGCGGCGCTTTGCCCATTATGATTACTGGGCGGATAAGGTCATGCCGTCGGTGCTGGTGGATTGCGGCGCAGAGCTGCTTATGTACGGAATGGGCGAGCTTACCATTGTGCAGCTTTGCAACGCGGTAAGCTCGGGAAGAAAGCTTAAGGATATCCACGATATAAAAGGTACCTGTTATCTTACCGAGCCTAAAAACACTCCTATCGGAGCGGCACAATGCGACAGCTTTGAAATAGTCAGCGAAAACAAGAAAGCCTACGCAAAGTCCTGCCGTCTGCAATATGACGAACAGGACGAGGTATACGGCAGGACTATCGTGCAGCGTCACGGCGATATGATGCTGGTGCAGAATCCTCCCCAGCGCAGCCTTACCCAAAGCGAGTTTGACAAAGCCTATGAGCTGCCTTATATGCGTACCTATCATCCTGTATATGAAAAAGACGGCGGCGTTCCCGGAATACAGGAGGTAGAGTTTTCTATCACGCATAACCGCGGCTGCTTCGGATATTGTAATTTTTGCTCTATTGCGCTTCATCAGGGCAGAAGAATACAGACCCGCAGCGAAGAATCGGTGGTGAATGAGGCTATAGACCTTTCCAAAAAGCCAAATTTCAAAGGATATATCCACGATGTAGGAGGGCCTACCGCGAACTTTCGCCGCCCGTCCTGCGATAAGCAGGAAACTCAGGGAATGTGCAAGGGGAAAAAGTGCCTTGCTCCCACGCCTTGCCCGGCGGTAAAGGCGGATCATACCGAGTATCTTAATATGCTGCGCCGTTTGCGCTCGATAAAGAATGTAAAACGCGTGTTTATCCGTTCCGGCATACGCTATGATTATATGATGCTGGACAAGAACGACGAATTTTTCAAGGAGCTTGTAGAACATCACGTCAGCGGACAGCTTAAGGTCGCGCCGGAGCACGCTAGCAACAAAGTCCTTGATCTTATGGGAAAGCCTCATATCGAGGTATATGAGGAGTTTGAAAAGCGATTTTATAAATATACAAAAGAGTGCGGCAAGGAACAGTACCTTGTGCCTTATCTGATGTCCTCGCATCCCGGCTGTACCGTAAAAGAGGCGGTAGAGCTGGCGGTGTTTTTGAAAAAACACGGCATAAGACCGGAACAGGTACAGGATTTTTACCCCACTCCCGGTACTATTTCCACCGCGATGTACTATACAGGACTTGACCCGTATACCATGCAGCCGGTATACGTACCGCGTTCACCGGGGGAAAAGCAGATGCAGCGCGCGCTGCTGCAATATTACAAGAAAGAAAATAAGCCTATCGTGGCTGCCGCCCTTATAAAAGCGGGCAGGCGTGATCTGATAGGATACGGAAAGGATTGTCTGATCACTCCGGACGGTCTTGATACATACACCGATAAAAACCGAAAAGGCAGGACGGATAATGGCAAAAACACCAATGCAAAAGCAAAGAATGATAAACGACCGCGCGGTAAGAAAGGCGGCCAGCGCGCTGAGCAGAACCGGAAGAAAAAATAACAAGGCTTCTCTCGGAATAGGCGGTATAATACTCATATTAGCGCTGGCGGCCGCTTTTATTACGCTGAATCAGTTTGCGCTGCATATAAACGGCGTACCGACGTGGTACGACCTTTTGGGAATACAGCAGCCTATCTCCGACGCTGTTGCCAAGGGAGAGGCAAAGGTCCACTTTATCGACGTGGGACAGGGCGACAGCGAGCTTATCGTGACAGAGGATAAGACGGTGCTGATAGACTGCGGCGAGCGGGAATATTCCGGCGATGTGATAAAATATATCAAAACGCTCGGCATATCAAAGCTTGATTATGTGATATGCACCCACCCTCATTCCGACCATATAGGCGGAATGTCTGACGTTATAAACGAGTTTGACGTAGGCAGCGTTGTAATGCCCAAGGTGCAGGAGTCCGTTACTCCGACCACTTCTTCGTATTCCCGACTTATCGACGTCATAGCGAAAAAGGATATCCCGGTTAGGTACGGCAAAAACGGCGTAAAACTCTCCCTTTCGGAGGGAAGCTACATAGAATTGCTTTCTCCGGTAAAAGATTACGAGGATCTTAACAACTATTCGGTGACCGCGAGGTTTGTACACGGCAGCACCGCGTTTTTGTTTACCGGAGATATAGAAAAAGAGGCGGAGCAGGATATTCTCGATACCGGCGCGAATTTAAGGGCGCAGGTAATAAAAGTTCCGCACCACGGCAGCAGCACGTCAAGCAGTTATGCTTTTGTAAAGGCCGTTAAGCCCGATTACGCGGTGTTTGAAGTCGGCTCGCCGAACGATTACGGACATCCTCATAAGGAAACGATAGAAACCTACAGCGATTTCGGCTGTTCATTTTTACGCACAGATATGAACGGCTCTATAGTTTTTACTACGGACGGCAAAACACTTGAGGTAGAAACGGAGAAATAAAATGCTGATAATCGACAGATTGGAAGAAATGTACGCGGTGGTGGAGAACGACGAGAATGACGGCCGCATGATAAATATTTCAAAAGAGCTTTTAGATACTGATTGCGCCGAGGGGGACGTGATAGTACAGCGTGACGGCAGATATTATCCCGATAAGGAAAAAACGGCGCAGCGCAGAGAAGAGATACTTAAAAAATTGAAAAAACTTGGTTTATAATAAACAAACACCGATTCAAAATAAATCGGTGTTTGTTTCATCTAAGGTTTCCTGTATTTCTTTTTCGGAAACCGATAAATACCCTTGTATAAAGCTGTTCAGCACTCCTCTGTATGCTCCGGCGGGATTGTCAAAAAATTTTTTCTCCATGCTCTTTGCAGATTCCAGAGTAGGGGCGAATATTTTAAGCTCCATAAGGTCTGCGCCGCCCGTCTCGTTAAGAAATCTTATATATAACTGATAGCCGTTGTCAAGAGTGATTATCTCGCATTTTACCGAGCTTTCCAATCTCATGCGGGAGGTGATCTTTTTCGCGCAGTACAGCACGTCCTCTCTGAGCATCATAGGCAGCTGATCCGCCAGCTCTATCGCAAGATAATTACTTTTTGCCGTCGGATAATACATCTCGTTATCATCCTGACGTTCGCATTTTACCAGCTGCATTTCTTCCATTTCGATAAGGCAGCATATCATATCAAAATATCTGACATACTCTTTGTCGACTGTGCAGCACAGCAGCTCTTCTTTAGTCATTCCGCCTATTTTTTTAAGCAGAAACGCCACGAGTATCCGTATATCCTTCGGCTCGTAAAGCGTGATCTTAGGAATATAATTCATACATATTTTCCTTTTCCGTCAGCAGAAATATGACAGCAGCGCGATATTCGCCGCCGCCTCTATACAAGGAACGGCTCTCGGTACGATACAGGGGTCGTGCCGTCCTTTTATTATAAGCTCTTGTTCGGTCATGGTGGTGTAATCCACGGTTTTCTGCGGTCTTGAGATAGAGGGAGTGGGCTTTATCGCAGCTCTCAGTATAAGCGGCATTCCGCTGGATATACCGCCGAGGATACCGCCGTGATTGTTTGTGCGGGTGCGTACCTCGTTATCTTCTATACAAAATTCATCGTTGTTTTCGCTGCCGTACATTCCGGCAGACGCAAAACCTGCGCCGAATTCTATACCTTTTACGGCGGGAACGCCGAATACCGCCTGCGATATCCGGTTCTCCATTCCGTCGAACATCGGGTCGCCGAATCCTGCCGGCAAGCCTATCGCGCAGTATTCTACAATACCGCCGACAGAATCCAGATTGCCGGCGCAGTCCAGTATGAGCGAACGCATTTCTTCATCCTTTGATACGTCGTTAAGCGGAAGATAGCGCGATTTTACCTGTTCCAGCTGCTCCGCAGTGATTTTTATCGGATCAAACGGAGTATCGCAGATATCCTTTATCTTAAATATATGCGCGCCGGTAAAAATGCCTATGTGATTTAATATCTGCTCCGCGACCGCTCCCGCAAAGCACAGCGGCGCGGTGAGCCTGCCTGAAAAATGCCCTCCGCCGCTTAAGTCGTTGCTTTTGTTATATCTGACGTATCCGGTATAATCGGAATGCCCCGGCCGTGCGAGATGGCTTATGCTTTTATAATCCACGGAATGCTGGTCGGTGTTTTTTATAACGGCGCAAAGCGGACTTCCCTCGATAATTTTGCCGTCCAATACGCCGGACAGTATTTCGGGAACGTCCGGCTCGCTGCGCCTGGTGCTGGTGCCGTCCTTTTTCGGAGCGCGGCGCGCCATAAATTCCGTTATCCTGTTTATATCCAGTTCTTCTCCCGCCGGAAGTCCGTCGATAACGACGCCGATAGCCGGGCCGTGCGACTCTCCGAATATATTTACCGACAGCGCCCCTGCCTTAAATTCAGATGACATCTGCTGTTCCTCCCAACATTCTGTAATCGTCAAAGAAACCGGGATACGATTTATCGACGCATTGTGCGCCTTTTATTATGACCTCGTTTTCACATCTGGTCGCGGCGACGGCGCCCGCCATAGCTATACGATGATCGTTGTAGGTTTCTATCGTTCCGCCTTTAAGCGTTTTTACCGGCGTTATCTCTATCATATCTTCATACGCCTTTATTTTGCCGCCGAGGGTGTTTAATACCTCCGTTATAGCGGCCAGCCTGTCGCATTCCTTTATTCTCAGCCTTGCGCAGCCGGTTATTTGGCATTTGGTTTTGCCAAAGCACATAAGCACGGTAAGTATTGGCACAAGGTCGGGTATATCGGACGCGTCGATATGCTCGATAGCTTCACCGCTTTTGAATCTTGTGCAGATATCAAGAATCGCCTTATCGCCCTGTACGCTTTTGGGACTGAGGTTCTCCATAGATATATCTGAACCGATAGAGTCCGCGACCGAAAAAAACGCGCATTGCGACATATCCGCTTCTACCAAAACGGTATGCGGCTGATATTTCTGACCGCCCTTTACTTTATATACGCCGCCGTTTTCTGTCGCCTCAACGCCAAACTGCCGCAAACAGTCAATAGTAATGTCTACATAAGGCTTTGAGTTGAGCTCGGAGGTTAGTATTATTTCGCTGTCGCCGTCTAATATCGATAACGAGAACAACAATCCGGTGATGAACTGGGAGGACATGCTGCCGTCTATATAGTAGCTGCCGCTATGCAGCTTTCCGGTTATTTTATACGGCCATTTATCGCTTAGAAACGTTATCCCGTTATCGCAAAGCGGTTGTATTATCGGAGTTATCGGACGCTGCGGAAGTCTGCCGGAGCCTGTAAATTCCGTTTCACAGCCAAGCGCGGCGGCAAGAGGTATAAGGAACCTCAGCGCCGAGCCGCTTTCTTTACAGTCTACGACCGCTTTTTTAGCCGGAACGGATATCCCGTGTACGCGGCAAACGCCGTTTTCTTCAGTTATATCCGCGCCGAACATGCGCAGCGCGCCCTTTATGGCGGTGATATCCTCGCAGTCCAACAGGTTATGTATTACGCTTTCGCCGTCTGACAGAGCGGCGCATATCAGCATACGGTGAGATATGCTCTTTGACGGCGGTACATTCAGTTTTCCGTGCAGCAAGGCGGGTTTTATTTTTATATCCATTAAAATCTCCTGACCAAAAGAAATTATCCTGAATAATATAATACAATATTACGCCGCAAAAGTCAAGGTTTTACGGCGTGTATTCATAATCCTGTCCGACCGTTAATATTATTTACAGACAAGTTTTATCTGCGGGGAGGACATTATGAGCGAGAGAAAGAGCTTTGCGCAAAATACCGTAATTTTATTTATTTCGGTACTTATAAGTAAAATAGTCAGCGCGATATATAAAATACCGCTGACAAATATACTCGGCGGGGTAGGAATGGGCTATTACAGCGCGGCTTACAGCATATTTAATCCTATATTTGCGGTAACTGCGGCGGGTATTCCTACGGTTATGGTAAAGGTCACGGCGCGGCTGGTGGGTGCGGGAAAATTCTCCGACGCGCGCCGGACGCTGCATATCGCCTTATGTACCTTCGGAGTTATAGGAACAATAGGCACGTTTGCGCTTATAGGCTTAGCGCTGCCGTTTTCAAACTATGCCGTGCAGTCCCCGCAGAGTATGTATGCGATGATAGCGGTGGCGCCGTCGGTGCTGCTGTGCTGTATAGGCTCGGTATACCGCGGATATTACGAGGGGCTGGGAAATATGTCGCCTACCGCCGTTTCGGTAATTATAGAGTCGGTCAGCCGTGCCGTGATAGGTCTGACCGCGGCATATTTGATAGTAGAACATGCCGTATCCTGCTATAATAACGGGCAGGCGTTGTTCGGCAGCTTTGTTTGCAGCACCGAACAGGCGATAGCGGCCGCTTTGCCGTTTGCCGCCGCCGCTGCGACGCTTGCGGCAAGCCTTAGCGAATTGTGCGGCGCGGCGTTCCTGGCGTTGAGGTACCGTTACGGTAAAAGATCCGCACCGGTATATGATACCGGAGTAAAGAGAAAGAGCGGCAGAGAAATAGCTTATTCTCTTATAAAGGACTGTATACCTATATCCGTCGGTTCGATGGTGATAAATCTATCCTCGTTCATTGACCTTATAACTATAACCCGCTGTATAAATTATTCGGTGGATATTGCGCCGGAGTATTTTCAAAGCACTTTCGGTTCGATAATCTCGTATCAGGGCGGCGCGGTGAGCTTAGGCAATTTCATGTACGGCAGCTATACCGGCATCGCGATAACGATGGTCATGCTTATTCCCGCCTTTACCGGAATGCTGTCAAAAAGCGCGCTGCCGGACATTGCTTCGGCGTGGTGCATGGGGGATCATCATGGTTTTAAGAGAAAGGTCACTCTCGTGATACGCTCCAACCTGCTGATAGGCATACCGCTTTATCTGGGAATGGCGGCGGTAAGCCGTCCCGCATTGGAGCTGCTGTATTCTTCCCGACCGGAAGAGATAGCGGTCAGCGTGCTGCCTATGGCGGTATTGTCGGTCGGTAGTGTGTTCATGACGCTGGCGTCGTCGTTTTTCGCCGTGTTCCAGGTCATAGGAAGATCGGATCTGCCGATACGCCTTATGCTGTTTGCGTCGGCAATAAAATTGGTGCTTAATGTATTTCTTATTTCCATTCCGGAGATAAATATAACAGGTGCGGCTCTTTCTACCGCGATATCATACGCAGCGGCGGCATTCGGAGGGTATCTCGCGCTGGAAAATTACTGCAAAATGGATTTCGGATTTTTACGGCTGACCGCAGCGCCGCTTATATCCGGTTTGATATGTGCAATAACAGCATTTTTCGGATACAATTTTTACATTATCCATTTTTCGCAAGTGATTTCTCTTTTGCTTAGCGTGGCGACAGGTGGAATAATTTATATATTTTTACTAATAATGCAGAGAGGGGTAGAGGTAAAAAATCTGTTAAATCGACAAATTTTCAAAAAATCCGAAAAATAGCTTGCATATCACGACTTTTTACGGTATTATTATATAGGCGGTTTGTCCTAACGGTCAAATATGTGTTTGGGAGTGTATATAATTGGACTTTGTACAAAAAGAAAAGTACGATATTAACGATTTGCTTGAGATAACTCGTATTCTTCGTTCGGAAAACGGCTGTCCCTGGGACCGTGAGCAGGATCACAGATCGATCCGCATGGATCTGCTGGAGGAAACTTATGAAGTCATGGAGGCTATCGACTGCGATGACGCCGCGATGCTGAGGGAGGAACTCGGAGACCTGCTGTTTCAGTCGGTTTTTCATTGCCAAATAGAGGCTGAGCGCGGACGCTTCGATTTCAACGACGTGTGCGACGAGATCGCCAAAAAGATGATCTACCGCCATCCTCATGTGTTCGGCGACGTTTCGGTGAATAATTCCGATGAGGTATTGGTAAACTGGGAAAAGCTGAAGCAAGCCTCCAAACACCAAAGCGATGCGGCCGCTACCTTGGAAAGCGTACCGAATATCCTTCCGGCGCTGATGAGAGGGCAAAAGATCGCAAAGCGTTCAGCCGACGCAGGGCTGGCTTTTTCGGATACAGACAGCGCTTTGAGTTGGGTAAGGGAAAACGTGGAAAATCTCAATTTGGCTATATTAGACAAAAATAGCGATAAAATTGACGATACGTTTGGCAAACTGTTGATGTCATGCTGTATTTTATCACGTTTTATAAAAAAAGATAGCGAAAAAGCCTTGACATTTGCGATAAATAAGTTTATAATTCGATTTAGGGATATTGAGCGGCAGATAAACGAAAGCGGAAGAAAGCTTGAAGATCTGTCCGCGGACGAACTGGACAAGCTATGGCAGTCCGTTATCGGATGCTGAAATAAGTTTTATATGCTTTTTAAGCATTATATATATTTTTTAACGGAGGATATCACAAAATGACTAAAACAGAATTAGTTGCAAAGGTTGCTGAAAAGGCTGACCTCACTAAGAAAGACGCTGAGAAGGCAGTTAACGCCGTTGTAGACAGCATCAAGGAGACCCTTGCTAAGGGCGAAAAGATCCAGCTCGTTGGCTTTGGTACATTTGAAGTTCGTGAGCGTGCAGCACGCGAGGGCATCAACCCCCAGACCAAGAAAAAGATCACTATTCCTGCTTCTAAGGTTCCCGCTTTCAAGGCAGGCGGCCCGCTGAAGGATGCAGTTTCCAAGTAAGTGACAATAATTGTTTTGCGGAGGCGGTGACGTCTCCGCTGTGTTTTTTATAAGAGCTTTTCCGGTTCCCGCATACCCAAACCGAACAAAGCGCAGTCAGGCACTTAACTCGTAGGAGGAATTAAAATGAAACGGGAACTCGGAATAGCACGCTGCGGACTGGCATGCTGCTTATGCAGTGAGAATGAACATTGTAAAGGATGTAATTCGGGAGAATGTCCTGACAAGGACTGGTGCGAAAACAGAAAATGCTCTATTGAGAAAAAATATACACACTGTTATGAATGTAAAGCTGAATGCCAAAAAGGCTTGCTGTCCAAAATCAAGCCTTACGGGTTTACATTGTTCATCAAAAGATACGGAGAAAAAGAACTTTTAGATTGCCTTGAACAAAATGAAAAAGCGGGCGTTGTTTATCATCGGGAAGGAATTTATGGCGATTATGATGATTTCGATGATGTTGATGAACTGATAGACTTTATCAAAACAGGGAAAAAATAATCTTCGCTTATTAAGGAAAACCCCAAAGTGCGTTTTTGCGGTGTGATTTTTGCTTGCGGTGTAAAATGTGTGCCGGGTTAATAGCGGTAGATTTATTCGCGATTCTGTGGTATGATTTGTTAAGATACAGCAATGATTGTCCGGTAAATTGGGAGTTGTGGAGGAAGATTCTATGGATTGTATATTCTGTAAAATTATAACTGGACATATACCGTGTTTGAAAGTGTACGAAGATGAGCATACATTGGTAATTATGGATATTGCAGGGGATGTGGACGGTCATATGCTTGCTATGCCTAAAAAACATATCGATAACATTCTCGATTGTGACTCTGACAGTCTTAGCCATTTGATGATTGCGGTAAAAAAGGTTTCAAACCACTGCATTGATAACTGCCATTATGACGGCATAAATCTTCTGAA
>CANRII010000011.1 GCA_947630685.1 uncultured Ruminiclostridium sp.
GTATTTTTATGGGGCTCCGCCCGATTATGGGGGCTCCGCCCCCAGACCCCCGCCAAAGGGCAGGTTGCCCTCTGGACTCCCCGATTTTGGGGCGCCGCCCCAAGCCCCATTAACTAAACAACTGAATCAAAATGCTAAATTTTTATATACAATATATAGAAAATGCTTGACGAACGCTTGAAAACGTGATAAAATAAAATCAAAGGAGTTGAAATTTATGGCACAAATCAGCTTTAGAATCGACGACGACTTAAAAGCGGAAGTGGAAAGCGTATTAAATGAAATGGGGCTTACTATGTCTGCCGCAATTACTATATTTCTTAAAAAAGTCAGCAGAGAACGCCGAATACCCTTTGAAATTTCAGCTGACCCTTTTTACAGCAAGAAAAATATCGCAGAATTGGAAAAACGCATTGAGGAATTGCGCTCCGGTGAAAGCACACTTAAAGAACATGAACCGCTCGAAAGCCCGTCAGACCCGTTTTATTCCCCCGATAATATGGAACGCTTAAGGTGCTCCGCTGCTCAAATGGAGCAAACCGGCGGAACAATACACAAAATCGAAGAGTTAAAAGATACCGATTAAAGCCGTTTTTATACAAAAATATCCCGCCCCTTTAAGGGAGGGATATTTTTATGTATGAAGAAAAAAATACGGAGTTTATAAGCTGCCCGCAAACACGAATATATCACTATCCCAAAAATAAAAAATCGGGGCTTGGGGCGGAGCCCCAAACAAATGGGGCGGTGTGGGCATACTATCCGCTGGCGCGGATAGTTGTTTTGATTTCTCCGAAATCAAAGGGTAAAAACGCACGGTCAAAAAGACAACAAGATAATAAAAGAACTTTATAATGCCTACGCCAAGCAGCCAAATGAGTCTGTACTATTTAGCCGACGTACTGTATTTTGAAATTATCAAGTGCCCTTCATAGAAAGCGCACGCAGGGGCTTTAGGGGAGGCAGCCCCTAATCGAGGCTTGCGGCAAAACCCATAATCAGGGCTTTGGCTCCGCCCACAAAAAAAGCACGGGTTTATAAGCTGCCCAAAAACACGAATATATCACTATCCCAAAAATAAAAAATCGGGGTTTGGGGCGGAGCCCCAAACAACTGGGGCGGTGTGGGCATACTATCCGCTGGCGCGGATAGTTGTTTTGATTTCTCCGAAATCAAAGGGTAAAAACGCACGGTCAAAAAGACAACAAGATAATAAAAGAACTTTATAATGCCTACGCCAAGCAGCCAAATGAGTCTGTACTATTTAGCCGACGTACTGTATTTTGAAATTATCAAGTGCCCTTCATAGAAAGCGAAAAGCAGGTTCAAAGGGCAGCCGCCCTTTGCAGGCGCCAACCTCACTTAAGTTTGTATCCTGTTATCATTGCTTCGGTAACTATATTGCCAAGCTCGTCCGTCACCCTCACCAGATAACAGCAGGTGCTGCGGCCGTCCTTGACGCATTCCGCGCGCGCGATCAGCCGCTTTCCTTTCGCCGTGCCGGGAAACGCGATATTTGAATTTATCGACACGACCGGACTTTGGCGCTTCCAATTCGACGCCACGGCAAACGCGAAATCCGACAGCATGAACGGCACGCCGCCCATCACGCCGCCCACCGCGTTAAGGTGCGAGGGCCGTATATCAAGACTTGTCACGGCGTAATTTTCGCCCACCTCGTCTATGACCGCGCCGTTTTCGGTCGCAAAGCGGTCGTTTTTGAAAAATTCGCGTATTTCGTCAAGCTTTGTCTGTTCCATCGGTTTTTTCCTTTCGTCTGTTGTTGTAGATGAACATCGCGACAGCCGCGCCGCAGATTATTACATAGCCCAGCCAGCTCAGCAGATCCGGCATTTGCGAAAACAGCAAAAATCCCATCAGCGCGGAGAATATCACCTGCGAGTAGTCGTATACCGATATCTCCTTTGCCGGTGCGAATTTGTACGCCGCGGTTATCGTGAATTGCCCGCCTGCCGCCGCTAATCCCGCGCCTAACAGAATAAGCCATTGCGTAAGCGTCATGTAGTGAAAATCAAATATCAGAAACGGCAGCGTCACCAGACAGGAAAATCCCGAGAAGAAGAATACAATGTACGAGCCGCGCTCGCCGTGTACTCCCAGCCATCGTACAAAAGCATAAGCCGCGCCCGCGCCCATTCCGCCGAGAAATCCCAGCAGAGAGGGCAGCAGCTCCATATTTGCAAAGCTCGGCTTTATGATAAATAAGCTGCCGATAAACGCCGCGATTATCCCCGCCGTCTGAACGGGAGTCGCCTTTTCCCGCAAAATGAATATCGAGAATACCACCGCGAAAAACGGCGACATCTTGTTGAGCATAGACGCGTCCGACAACAGCAGATGATCCACCGCGTAAAAGTTGCACAGTACCCCTACCGTGCCGCATACCGCCCTCGCTATCAGCGCCGGCAGGTTCTTTTTGTTTTGCGGAAGAAGCGGCGCGCGTTCTTTTAACAGTATTATCAGCGCGAAGAAAAACGCTACTAAATTTCTGAAAAAGCTCTTCTGCACCGACGGCAGATCTCCGGACATACGCACAAATATATTCATGAACGTAAAGCAGAACGCCGACAGCAGTATGCAGATTATCCCTTTGTATTTATCGGGCAGATTCGGTGCGGTTTTCATTCTACGCGTTTAACGCCCATTTTTACCTTTTCGCCGTTGATATCCCACTCGGAAATATAACCCTCGGTGTGATCGGTGACGATATCGTCGGCGAGCGTGTTTGCGGATATCTCCGCGCGGTTATTTACGAGAATAGCGGCTATCTTGTCGCTGCCCTCGCAGTAGATGATTATCCGGTTCATGACCTCAAAGCCCGCGTCCTTGCGCATAGACTGCACCTTGCTGATTATCTCGCGGACAAAGCCCTCTTCGATAAGCTGCTCGTCCAGCACGGTATCCAGTACCACGGTGTAGCCGCGGTCGCTTACCACCGCGCAGCCCTCTTTTTGCTTTTCCTCGATAAGCAGGTCCTCTTCGGCTATCTGTACCTCGCCGTCCGTCAGCGCAAGCGTCAATACGCCTGTCGACTTTATCTGCGCCATCGCCGCCGAGCCGTCTATTTCCGATAGAGCGGTGCGGATATCGTTTATCCTCTTGCCGAACTTCGCACCGAGCGTTTTAAGCTGCGGCTTAAAGGAGTAATCGGTGTATTCGCTCACGTCGTCGGTGAAGATGACGTCCTTTACATTCAGCTCGTCGCGTACTATTTCCGCGAACATCGGCTCCAGCGTCTTGTCGCCCTTGACGGTTATCTTGCGGGCGGGCTGACGGTTTTTAAGAGCGGCGGCGTTTCTTGCGGCTCTTCCCAGAGCGACCACGGTAAGCACCGTCTGCATTTCGCTTTCAAGCTCTTTATCTACCAGAGAATCATCGCATACCGGGAAATCGCAGAGATGTACGCTTATCGGCGCGTTTTTGTCGATAGAGCATACGAGATTGCGGTAGATATCGTCGCAGATGAACGGGGTCATCGGCGCGGACAGCTTTGCTACCGTCACCAGCGCGGTGTACAATGTCATGTAAGCGTTTATCTTGTCCTCGGTAAGCTCGCTGGACCAGAAACGCTCACGACTGCGCCTTACATACCAGTTTGACATATCGTCCACGAACTCGGACAGCGCCTTTGCCGCCTCCGGTATGCGGTAGTTTGCAAGATTGCCGTCCACCTCGTTGATAAGCGTGTTCAGGCGGGAGAGCAGCCACTTGTCCATTACCGTAAGCTCCTGCGGCTTAAGCTCGTATTTTGTCGCGTCGAAATTGTCTATATTTGCATAAAGCACGTAAAACGCGTAGGTGTTCCACAGCGTGGAGATATATTTGCGCTGTCCCTCGGTCACCGCCTTGTCATAAAAGCGGTTGGGCAGCCAGGGAGCGGAGTTGGTATAGAAATACCAGCGTATCGCGTCCGCGCCGTGAGTTTTCAGCGCGTCGAACGGGTCTACCGCGTTGCCCTTGGATTTTGACATCTTCTGTCCGTCCTTGTCCAGGACTAAACCCAGCACGATGACGTTTTTATACGGCGCTTTGCCGAACAGCAGCGTCGAGATAGCGAGCAGGGAATAGAACCAGCCGCGCGTTTGATCCACCGCCTCCGAGATAAAGTCGGCGGGGAACTGCTTTTCAAACAGCTCCTTATTTTCAAACGGATAATGATGCTGCGCGAACGGCATCGAACCGGAATCGAACCAGCAGTCTATCACCTCCGGAACGCGCTTCATCTGTTTGCCGCAGTGCGGGCAGGTGATAGTTACCGCGTCGATATACGGGCGGTGCAGCTCGATATCGTCGGGGCAGTTGTCGGACATCTCCTTAAGCTCGGCGATACTGCCTATCGCGTGACGGTGTCCGCATTCGCATTCCCAGATATTGAGCGGAGTACCCCAGTAACGGTTGCGGCTCAGTCCCCAGTCCTGGATATTTTCCAGCCAGTCGCCGAAGCGGTTTTTCCCGACGCTTTCGGGTATCCAGTTGATAGTTTCGTTGTTTTGTATAAGCTGCTCGCGCACGTCGGTCATTTTGATGAACCATGACTCTCTCGCGTAGTAGATAAGCGGAGTGCCGCAGCGCCAGCAATGCGGATAGCTGTGCTCGAACTTGGGCGCGTCGAACAGCAGCCCCTTTTCGTCAAGGTCTTTTAGCACCATCGGGTCGGCTTTCTTGCAGAATACGCCCGCATAGGGAGTTTCCTCGGTCATCTCGCCCTTGCCGTTTACCAGCTGTACGAAAGGCAGATCGTACTTTCTGCCGACCTTGGCGTCGTCCTCGCCGAACGCGGGCGCGATGTGTACCACGCCGGTACCGTCGGTAAGAGTAACGTAGCCGTCGCAGGTCACGAAGAACGCCTTTTTATTCTGCTTTTCACAAAGCGGCACGGCGCAGTCGAACAGCGGCTCATATTCCTTATATTCAAGCTCCTTGCCGGTATACTTTTCGATTATCTCATACGGCGCGGTAGGCTTATCCCCGCCGAGTATCGCGTCGCACAGCGCGCCCGCCAGATAATAGGTATAACCGTCGGCGGTCTTTACCTTTACATATTCCTCGTCGGGATTTACGCACAGCGCGACGTTGGACGGAAGAGTCCACGGCGTGGTCGTCCATGCGAGGATATACGCGTCCTCGTCTTTTACCTTAAAGCGCGCGACCGCCGAACGCTCCTTTATATCCTTGTAGCCCTGAGCTACCTCGTGGCTGGACAGCGGAGTGCCGCAGCGTGGGCAGTAGGGTACTATCTTAAAGCCCTTGTACAGCAGCCCTTTATCCCATATCTGCTTTAACGCCCACCATTCCGACTCGATAAAATCGTTATCGTAGGTGACGTAGGGCTTATCCATATCCGCCCAGAATCCGACCGTGCGGGAAAAATCCTCCCACATGCCCTTATATTTCCAGACACTTTCCTTGCATTTTTTAATAAATGGCTCAAGGCCGTACTGCTCTATCTGCTCCTTGCCGTCAAGTCCGAGCAGCTTTTCCACCTCAAGCTCTACCGGCAGACCGTGAGTGTCCCAGCCCGCTTTACGCGGAACATACTTGCCTTTCATAGTCTGATAGCGCGGTATCATATCCTTGATAACGCGGGTGAGCACGTGTCCTATATGCGGCTTGCCGTTGGCAGTCGGCGGCCCGTCGTAGAACGTGTAGGTGTTCTCGTCGCTGCGCGCGTTCATGCTTAAGCGAAAAACGTCGTTGTCGTGCCAGAACTGCTCGATCTTCTTCTCTCTCTCGGGAAAATTCGGAGAGGTAGGTACTTTTTCATAAATCGACATTGTTAAAGCTCCTCCGTTAAAATTAAAAATCTCCCTACCCATAACAGGATAAGGAAACCTTATTACCACCTATTACGTCATTCCGTCAAATGAGCTTTCTGTAACGGGAAAGTCCCGTCCCTGCCTAATTTCCCAAGGATTTCAGCGGGCGGCTACAAAGTGATATTCGGCTTTGCCCGAGCGTCGGGCTCACACCCTCCCCGACTCGCTGACGGCTCTTTTTGCACGGCATACATAACCCGCATGCCAAGCCTACTGTCTTTGTCACAGCCTTTGCTTCATTATACTATAAAAAAAATTAGTTGTCAAGGATTTTTTTGGTCGGACTTCGCGCCCGGCGTGCGTTTATACAAATTGCACAAATCCTCCGGAAACCGGACAAGGTATGCTCCCGGGCGCGGCTAGGCAAAAATCATCGCATATTATTAAAAGCCTATATAAAGCCGTTTATAACTAATGCGCGGCGCTTACTATTATAATAAGAAAGATGCGCTATTTTAATGGAAATATATTCCAAAAACGGCATCAAAGCTCCAAAAATAAAGTATTTCTTGTAAAAAACATTAAAAATGAAATGAAAAGGTTATTTAGTTTGTGAAAATTGCCTATTGCAAAAGAAATTTGAATGTAGTATCATATACTTGAACCTGAGAGACAGGTTAGTTAAGAAAATTTATGGAGGACATAGGAAATGGAACTGAAAAAAATTATTGCAGGCGTTGCAGCTGCATCTATTGCAGTTTCCGCCGCAGCAGTAAGTGCGTTTGCAGATGACGCTATCGTTGGTAACACCGAGCTTCCTACCGACGCTGCTAAGATCACTCTTAAGAGCACCGGTTCGATGAATTTTGACGGCGCTTATCGTGTAAATATCTGCCATCCTTGGGCAAAGGATGATGACGGCAATCTGCTTGAAGAGTACAACATTCTTCAGGACAAGAGCGAGCTGAGCGGTGCTTTCACCCTCGGTATCCACTTTGAAGTTGCTGAGTTTGAAGACTACGGCAAGTCTTTCGACGTGGATATCAACATCGCAGAGAACAACGGCAAGGCTGATCAGAACTACATGGGCGACCCCGCAACGGCTGTAGGCGTTACCACTACTCCTGTTACCGTAGACGGTGACGGCGACTACATCGTATGGGCAACCTTTGCACAGGCTCTTGACGCAGACGGCTCTAACTTCTTCCTGGATATCACCACCGACATCAAGGAAGAGGTAAAGGCAGCTACTACCGAAGCCGGCGACGGCCTCCCGGTAATCAGCATTCTTGAGATAGGCGTTCAGGATACGGCTTTATCTGACGTACCCGGCGTTTATCCTCCTACCGTAAGCGAGCCTGAAGATAACAGCAAGCCCGACGGCGGCGACAACGTTGACACCGGTATTACTCTGGCAGTAGTTCCTGCAGCTCTCGCAGCAGCGGCACTCGTTGCAGCAGGCGTAGCAACCAAGAAAAGAAAGTAAGCTCAAAACCTAATAACTGCAAACCGCTTTCGTAAGAGAGCGGTTTGTTTTTGTGTTTAATTAAATAATTTAAGTCCGTTCAAAAATCTTGAGCGGACTTTTTGTTTTTATCTAAGAAAGGAGTTTTTATATTGAAAAATCGTTTGAGTATATTTTTTCTAAACCGATACGGCAGAGGAGGTCTACTCTTTGTTCTCTCGACATTTTCGCAAACTGCTCGCCGCGCGACCATTCCTCAAGATTATATGCGCAGACCCGCGCTATCTCGTAAACGGCTTTACGGACGTTTTCCTGTAAAGAGCCGGTATACACTATAAGCCGGTTGCCGGAGCTTTTTTCCAGGCCGAAGAATTTTAATACCAGCTCCGCGCTGAAATATCCCAACGCCTGATACACCCCGAAAAAGTCCGCGATAAGCTCATCGTGCAGATTGTTTTCGCTGCTGCCGTAATATAATTTGGTGTAATAGTGCGTACATTCATGCTCGCGGCGCAGGACAAGCGATCTTTGCGCCCATTCCTCGCCGCTTAGCCCCGCTATGCCCGTTTCGCCGGCCGTAACGTTGCTGTACGGCTTAGCGGAAAGCAGTATGAACCTTATGCTTTTGCCGGAAATAAAGGACGCGCCTACCTCTCCGATATGCTCCGGACGGACGCCCTTATGTACGGCGTTGGTTAGGAAATTTTCAAAATCCTCGGTATTTCCTATACTTATCATCATGATTTTTCCCGCAAAGGAATCGTATATTTCTATGCCGACCTGCTCCGGCTCGGTAAACTCGGTGGGGCGCTTCGGGCAGATAAACGTGTTCAATGCGGCGCAGCAGCCGAACATCTTTGAAAAGCCTATAATATCGTTCCATTTTTCGATATACGCGCTTTCCGCGTTTTCGACTTCCCGCCTGTCAACAAATTTGTTTTTGATATACTCGTTAAATTCCGTAAATTCGCTTTCGGTCTTAAGATATTTTTTCGCCGTATCGTTGATATCCATAACGTCCTCCTTCGGTATGCGCAAATTGTCGTTGTTTACATTATAGTGCGGGCGGCTCGGTTTGTCAATAGCTTTTTGTCTGTCTGAATATTTTACCGATCTTTACAAAATATAAAATCACTATTGACAAATCAACTTATCGGTTGTATAATATAGATATACCCCGAGGGGGTATATTTGAAAAGGAGGGAAAAGTCTGAAAAATAAATTTTCCAGACTTTGCGTTTTGCGCTTTGCTGAGTACGGTCAGCAATTTTGCTTCGCAAAAACGCACAAAACTTGAAAGGAGATGCTTGCTTTGCAAGCATGATAATAAATATGGAAAATAAATGCTGTTGCTGTGCAAAGAAAACTCTTCGCACGGAAGAAGAAAGAAAAAAGCTGATACATCGGCTGAACCGAATAGAGGGTCAGGTGCGCGGTATCAGAAAAATGATAGAGCAGGACGCTTACTGCAACGATATTCTGATACAGTCCGCGGCGGTGAACGCGGCGGTGAACGCGTTTAACAAACACCTTATCGCAAGCCATATAAAAGGCTGCGTTGCGCGGGATATACGCGAGGGAAAAGACGAGGTCATCGACGAGCTGGTCGTTACTCTTCAAAAGCTGATGAAATAAAGAAAGGGGCGCTTGAACATGGAGCAATATTCAGTCACCGGAATGAGCTGCGCCGCTTGCAGCGCAAGAGTGGAAAAGGCGGTCGGAGCCGTTCCCGGAGTGACCTCCTGTTCCGTAAGCCTGCTTACTAATTCCATGGGGGTAGAGGGCACCGCCTCGCCCGCGGAGATAATCCGCGCGGTGGAAAACGCGGGGTACGGCGCTGCTCTTAAAGGAGATAAAGCCGCGCCCTCTAAGGATACGGACGCGCTTACCGACACCGAGACCCCTAAGCTCAAAAAGCGGCTCATAGCGTCGGTGATAATCCTGCTGCCGCTGATGTATATTACTATGGGGCATATGATGTGGGGCTTTCCGCTGCCTGAATTTTTAGCCGAAAATCATATAGGCATGGGGCTTGTGGAAATGCTGCTGGCAGGGCTTATCATGGTGATAAATCAAAAGTTTTTTATAAACGGATTTAAGGGATTTATACACCGTTCTCCGAACATGGACAGCTTGGTGGCTATGGGGTCGGGCATATCCTTTTTATGGAGCGTATATGTGCTTTTCGACATGACCGCCGCTTTGCAAAGGGGAGATAACGACGCGGTCATGAGCGGCATGATGAACCTGTGGTTTGAAGCGGCCGCGATGATACTCACGCTTATCACGGTAGGGAAAATGCTGGAGGCGCGCTCTAAGGGGAAAACCACCGACGCGCTGAAAGGTTTGATGCGGCTTTCCCCGAAAACCGCCGTGCTGCTGAAAGACGGGAAAGAAGTCACCGTCCCCGCCGAGCAGGTGAAGATCGGCGACGTGTTCGTTGTCCGTCCCGGTGAAAGCATACCGGTGGACGGCGTGGTATTGGAGGGGCAGAGCGCGGTGAACGAATCCGCGCTTACCGGAGAGAGCATACCTGTTGATAAAACAATAGGCAGCGAGGTTTCCGCCGCGACGATAAACCAGTCCGGATTTTTAAGGTGCGAGGCCACCCGCGTCGGAGAGGACACCGCGCTTTCTCAGATAATAAAAATGGTGAGCGACGCGGCGGCTACCAAAGCGCCTATCGCAAAGACGGCGGATAAGGTTTCGGGTATCTTTGTTCCCTCGGTGATAGCTATAGCTATAGTCACGCTCATAGTATGGCTGATAATAGGACAAAACGCGGGGTATGCGCTGGCCAGAGCGATATCGGTACTGGTGATAAGCTGCCCCTGCGCTTTGGGTCTTGCTACTCCGGTTTCTATAATGGTAGCTAACGGCGTCGGTGCGAAAAACGGTATTTTGTTCAAAACGGCGGTATCGCTCGAAGAAACGGGAAAAATACAGCTTGCGGCGCTGGACAAGACCGGAACTATCACTAAAGGAGAGCCGAACGTCACGGACGTTATCTCTTACAGCGGCGACGAAACGGCGCTTATAAAATACGCCGCCTCGCTGGAGAAGAACAGCGAACATCCGCTGGCGAAAGCGATAATGCGTTACGCCGAGGAAAAGAACGTCGAGGCGGATAAAGTCAGCGATTTTACGGCGCTGCCGGGCAACGGGCTCAGCGCGGCGCTGGGTGAAGATATGCTGTACGGCGGAAATATAGAGTTTATCGGAGGGAAAGCCGATATCCCTCAGCGGATAAGGAAAGCCGCCGACAGGTTAGCCGAGGAGGGGAAAACGCCGCTGTTTTTCGCCAAAAACAACGCTTTGCTGGGTATCATCGCGGTGGCGGACGTTATCCGAGAGGATTCCCGCGAGGCGATAAAACAGCTTAAAAATATGGGTATAAAGGTCGTTATGCTTACCGGAGATAATCAGCGCACCGCCGACGCGGTCGGAAAGCAGGCGGGAGTGGATATGGTGATAGCAAACGTCCTGCCCGACGGTAAAGAGGCGGTGATACGCGCTTTACAGCAAAGCGGAAAGACCGCGATGATAGGCGACGGCATAAACGACGCGCCCGCCCTTACTCGTGCGGATATCGGTATCGCGATAGGCGCGGGAACGGACGTAGCTATCGACGCGGCCGACGTGGTACTGATGAAAAGCAGCCTTTCCGACGCGGCGGCAGCCGTGCGGCTGAGCCGCGCCGCGCTTAGGAATATACACCAAAATCTGTTCTGGGCGTTTATTTATAACACGATAGGAATACCGCTTGCCGCCGGAGTTTTTATAGGACTTTTCGGCTGGGAGCTGAACCCGATGTTCGGCGCGGCGGCGATGAGCCTTTCCAGCTTTTGCGTCGTAACTAACGCGCTGCGCCTTAATCTGCACCGCCCGTATGACGCGAGCCGTGATAAAACGCTTAAAACCGAGGCCAAACTGCCGAAGGAGGTGATAAAGATGGAGAAAACATACACTCTCAAGGTCGAGGGAATGATGTGCGGACATTGTGAAGCGACGGTAAAGAAATGCGTGGAAGCCTTCCCGGAGGTAGCACAGGCTAAAGCCGATCACGAAGCAGGCACCGTCACCCTCAGCCTTAATTCCGAGCTTGTTCATCTTAACGAGATAAAACAGGCGATAACGGATAACGGATACACGGTAGTCGACTGAACCGAAAATACCGCTGCGACAAAAATCGCGGCGGTGTTTTTATAAATAGAAAAAATTTTTTCAAATTTTGATTTTGGTATTGACAAACAGCCGCTGTCGTGATATAATACCTATAAAGTTTATAGGTATTACCTCGGAACAAAAATTTCAAAGGAGAGAATTCAGATGAAAGCATACGAAAAGATAACCGAGCTTATCGGCGGCACTCCGCTTTTGAAGCTGACGAATTTCATAAAGGAAAACGAGCTTGGCGCGGACATATACGCAAAGCTGGAGTATTTCAATCCCGCGGGCAGCGTAAAGGACAGGATAGCAAAGGCTATGATAGACGACGCGGAGGCAAGGGGCGTGTTAAAGCCGGATTCCGTTATAATCGAGCCTACCAGCGGCAACACCGGTATCGGGCTTTCCGCCGTGGCGGCCGCGAGAGGATATAAGATAATTCTCACCATGCCGGAGACCATGAGCGTTGAGCGCCGCAATCTGCTTAAAGCATACGGCGCGCAGATAGTCCTGACAGAGGGCGCAAAGGGAATGAAAGGCGCGATAGAAAAGGCGCAGGAGCTTGCCGATAATACCCCGCACAGCTTTATCCCCGGGCAGTTTGTAAATCCCGCAAATCCCGCCATCCACCGCGCGACCACCGGCCCGGAGATCTGGGAGGATACCGACGGCAAGGTAGATATTTTCGTAGCGGGCGTAGGTACCGGCGGTACCGTTACCGGAGTCGGGGAATACTTAAAATCCCAAAACCCCGATGTAAAGGTAGTCGCGGTAGAACCCGCAAGCTCTCCGGTGCTTTCAAAAGGCGTATCCGGACCGCATAAGATACAGGGTATCGGCGCGGGCTTTGTTCCCGACACGCTCAATACCTCGGTATATGACGAGATAATCGCCGTGGAAAACGAGGACGCGTTCGCTACCGGAAGAACGCTTGCCCGTAAAGAGGGGCTGCTGGTGGGTATCTCCTCCGGCGCTGCGGTATGGGCTGCGGCTCAGCTGGCAAAGCGCCCGGAAAATAAAGGCAAGCTGATAGTAGCGCTGCTGCCGGATACCGGAGAGCGTTACCTCTCTACCCCGATGTTTTCGGAATAATTTAATATCTTTTATAAATTCGCCTTTCGGTATCTCCCGGGAGGCGAATTTTTTATGTTATCCGGCGGATCGGATTTTTCGCTTTTCGGGTTGAAAAACGGATAAAAATACGTTATAATAGAAAAAGACGCAGTATTTTAACGTATTTGTGATTTTTCTATCATAAAAGAAACGGGGATAGGATAATGAAAAAACGTTTGATAAGCTTTTTGCTGGTATTTTCTTTGCTTTTTCAATTGTGTACATTGGTAAGCGCCGAATCCGGCGGTGAACCGGGCGAAGAAGAAGAGGTCATACGCGTAGGATTTTTCGCGTTTTCGGGCTACCATGTAGTAGACGAGGACGGCAGACGCAGCGGCTACGGCTATGAGTTTTTACAGCGGCTTGCGATACACGCGGGCTGGTCGTATGAATATATAGGATACGACAAATCCTATGCCGAGGCGCTGGATATGCTGCGCAGCGGCGAGGTGGATATAGTCACCTCGGTATCCAAAACGCCGGAGCGTGAGGAGGAGTTTTTGTTCTCCACTCAGAATATCGGAGTAAATTCCACCATTTTCACCGTCAAGGCGGGGAATACCGATATAACCGAGGGCGATTATTCCACCTATAACGGCCGCCGTGTCGGTATGCTGGAGGGAAATTCCAAAAACAAGAATTTTGAAGATTTCGCAAAAGACCATAATTTTACTTATGAGCCCGTATATTACGCCGGACAGGATGAGCTGTCCGAGGCGCTGCAATCGGGCGAGGTAGACGCCGCCGTCACCGGAAGTCTGCGGCTTTTGGACGACGAGTGGCTGCTGGAATCCTTTGACGCAAGCCCGTTTTACGTCTGCACAAATAAGGATCGCCCCGACCTTATGCAGCGGATAAACGCCGCTATAAACGAGATGGATCTTCACAATCCGAACTGGCGGGAATCTCTGCATGAAACGTATTATTCCACCGACAACGACGGCTCTATAATCATGAACGAGGGCGAGAGGGATTTTCTGGACGACCTGCACTCTTCGGGAAAACCGCTCAAGGTGCTGATGAATCCCGAACGCGTGCCGTACTGCTATTTTGAGGACGGACAGGCCGACGGCATACTCCCCGCGATATTTGAAGAGGTGGCGAAACGGCTGGAGCTGGATTACGAATATATACCGGTAAAGGACAGAAACGAATATTACTCGGCAAGGGCGGAGGAACAGGCGGACATCGTGCTGGACTTCACCGGGGATTATTACATAGCGGAGCAGGAAAGATATAAAATAACCGTTCCGTATTTTCAGACGAATTTTGCGCGGATCACAAAGATAGGCTTCAGCGGTCCGGCAAACCGGATAGCTATAGTCGACGCGTCGGACTCGCTGACCGGACTTATCGCCGACCGCTATTCCGAGGAGGAGATATTGCGCCTGCCCACTACCGACGACTGCGTTCAGGCGGTATTGGACGGCAGGGCGGACGCTACCATACTTTATTCCTATACGGCGGCATATTATGTAAGACGCGACGAGCGCAACCGGCTCGCCTCCGTCGCATTCGGAGAGACCTCTTTATCGTATGCGGTGGGAAATAACGTTTCCGGCGGGCGGTATCTGCTTTCATTGCTGGATAAAGGCGTGAACAGTATCGGCGATACCGAGCTCGACTCGATCATCTCGCGCGAGATAAACAACAGCCTTGACGACAACGTCAGCCTTATTTCGTTTATTTACCATAATCCTATATACGGTATATTGATAACCGTGGTGATATTCCTGCTGCTGTTCGTGGTATCCATGCTGGTAATATCCGCCCGCAGCCGCAAACGGTTACAGGAAAGGGTGGCGGCGGCGACCGTCGAGCTTGAGAAAAACGCCGAGGAATTGTCCAAGGCGCTGGAGGCGGCGGATTCCGCAAACCGTGCAAAGACGATGTTTTTGAACAATATGTCGCATGATATCCGCACCCCGATGAACGCGATAATAGGCTACACCGCGCTCACTACCGCTCACCTTGACAACGAGGAGCGCGCGAGGGATTACCTTTCCAAGATAGCGCAGGCGTCCAATCATCTGCTCAGCCTTATCAACGACGTGCTGGACATGAGCCGTATAGAATCGGGCAAGGTCACTATAGAGGAACGCCCGGAAAATCTTGCGGATATTCTTCAGGGACTCAGAAATATAATACAGTCCGACGTTCACGCGAAAGGGCTGGAGTTATTTATAGACACCGTGGATATAACCGACGAGGAGGTATTCTGCGATAAGCTGCGGCTCAATCAGATACTGCTGAATCTTACCTCAAACGCGATAAAATTTACCCCGTCCGGCGGAACGGTAGCTATCCGCGTCACTCAAAAGCCGTTGGACAAGCCCGGAAGCGCATGCTATGAATTCAGGGTCAGCGATACCGGTATCGGCATGAGCAAGGAATTTCTTAAGACCGTGTTCGACCCGTTCACCAGAGAGCGCAGCACCACCGTCAGCGGCATACAGGGCACCGGACTGGGTATGGCTATCACCAAAAATATCGTCGATATCATGGGCGGAACTATCGAGGCGCAAAGCGAGCCGGAAAAGGGCAGCGAGTTTATAGTAAATCTTAATTTGAGATTTGCGGCAAGCCATCATGAGATAGGCGACATCGCGGAGCTTAGAGGACTGCGCGCGCTGGTGGTAGACGACGACCTTATAAGCTGTCAGAGCGTGTCGAAAATGCTGCGCCAGGCGGGTATGCGGCCGGAATGGACTATGTCCGGCAAAGAGGCCGTTGTAAGAGCGTCGGAGGCGATAGAGATATCCGACCCGTTCGAGGTATATATAGTAGACTGGTCCATGCCGGTGATGAACGGCGTTGAGACCGTCCGTCAGATAAGGAAAGTAGTGGGCGACGATTCGCCGATAATACTGATGTCGGCATACGACTGGTCGGATATAGAGCAGGAAGCGAGAGAAGCGGGCGTGACCGGATTTGTCAGCAAGCCGCTGTTCGCCTCCGACCTGCACCGCGCGCTTGAAAAGAGCCTGGGACATTCGACTGATAACGAAAATTCGGGCAAGCTCAACAAAGCAAACGACGATTTTACCGGCAAACGCATACTGCTTGCGGAGGATAACGACCTTAACCGCGAGATAGCCGAGGAGATACTCAAAGAGGCGGGCTTTACGGTGGAATCCGCCGAAAACGGTCAGGAGGCGTGCGACATGGTGAGCCGCTCCTCAGCCGGATATTACGACCTTATACTTATGGATATACAAATGCCGGTAATGGACGGCTATACGGCGACCGAAAAGATACGCGCCATGGACAATGATAAATCAAAGCTGCCTATTATCGCGATGACCGCAAACGCCTTTGAGGAGGATCGCAAAAAGGCCTTGCAGGTGGGAATGAACGGACACCTTGCAAAGCCTATAGATATAGAGCGTATGATGACGCTGCTTAGAAAGATATTCAAGGAGTGAGTTTATTCACCCCGAAAACTCCCCCTGCGGCGGAGCAGGATATACAAAGCAGCAGCTTTGCTATCAGCGCGCCGCCGTCAAAATTCTGACTTATCACCGCGCCTATAAGAAAAACGACAAACATCTCCGCACCGGCGGCGCTGCCCCAAAGAAGTCCGTTTTTACCGTTTGCGGCGGCGCAGAACATTCCTCCTGCGGCGGCGGCAAGTCCCGATGAGATGTACGACAATACCGTATCCGTACCCTCCGGCGCGCCCGCTATGCTGTAGCATAACGCCGACAGCACGCTAAGCGATATAAGCGCGATAAGTCCCGCCGTTAAGCCTTTGAGCAACGGCGCAAGCCTGCGCATCATAAGTCTGCCGCTGCTTTGTTTTATCATATCCGCACGCTCCTTTCCTGTCCGTACAGTATATGAATGTCCGGCGGTATAAATTCATACCGCGCCGAATATTTATAATGCCGCTTTACAGCGGTGATCATATTAATACCGAGGAGAACGATAATGAAACTGTTAAGATCGTCGGCCGTAATGCTGCCTTTGCTGTGTCAGTCGGCTGTCGGTGACGGAATTTGTCATCACCGCGCAGCCCGGCATAGGGATATTGCCGATAATTATAATAATTGCGGCCGCCGTCGTTGTTATTGCGGCTGTAGTGATACTGACAGCGGTAAAAAAGCATAAGTCCGAGAATAAAGCATAACGGCGCGCCGCTGCGATCTAACGATTTTCCCGAAATTTTCACAAAGTTAATAGAAAATTTTTAGCTTAAACCGTTGCAATTTTTGTTTTAATATGATATAATAAAACCTAGCTATAAAATCATGGGGAAATGTCTGTAACTTTGGACAAACGCCTGTGACTTTACATTGGGGAGGACTTTGCATGTATACTGCGGTCGCGATAGACGGGCCTGTAGGCGCGGGGAAAAGCACCATTGCCAGAGAATGCGCTAAACGGCTGGGATTTATATACGTCGATACGGGCGCTATGTACCGCGGTATCGGGCTGTACTGCGATAATACGGGGGTAGATATTTCGGACGATAACGCGGTAGAACGCGCGCTTTCGGACATCGCCCTTGAAATAAAGCTTGAAGACGGCACGCAGCATATCATCTTAAACGGCAAAGACGTTTCGGAGGATATACGCCGTCCGCATATCAGTATGGCGGCGTCAAAGGTATCGGCGATACCCGCGGTCAGAAAGTTTTTACTGGAGCTCCAGCGCAGCTTTGCTGACAATAACAACGTTATAATGGACGGCAGGGATATAGGCACGGTGGTTTTGCCGAACGCGCAGGTCAAGATATACCTTACCGCCGATGATGAGATAAGGGCAAAGCGCAGATACGACGAGCTTATCGCAAAAGGCGAACAGGTCGCTTACGAGGATGTGCTGGCGGATCTCAGACAGCGCGACTACAACGACATGAACCGCGCGGTCGCCCCGTTAAAGCAGGCTGATGACGCGGTATTGGCGGATACCTCCGGACTGGATTTTGACGGCTCGGTCGCTTTGATCGAGAATATTATCAAAAGCAGGGCAAAACTTTTATGATATACGAATTTTTCCGTAAGTTTGTATGGATAGGAATGCACATAAAGCACCGTATAACGGTGATAGGCGGCGACAACCGACCCTACAAGCATAAGATAAAAGGCGGCTATATAATAGCCTGCAATCATCAGGAATACAGCGACCCTCCGCTGATAGCGGCGGTGAACCGCGCGAAATTCTCGTTCATGGCGAAATCCGAGCTGTTTGAGAAAAACAAGCTGTTCGCCTGGCTGATAAGACGGTGCGGAGCGTTCCCGGTGGTGCGCGGCGCGGGGGATAATTCCGCGATAGACCACGCGGTAGACGACCTGAAAAACGGGCGCGCGTTCGTGATATTCCCGGAGGGTACGCGCTCAAAGGACGGCAATATAGGCAGAGCAAAGTCCGGTATCGCCGTTATCGCGGGAATGACCGGCGCGCCGGTGCTTCCGGTATGTATAAAGTACGGAAAAAAGGAGTTCCGCCGCAAAGCGTATATTTCTATAGGAGAAATGATACCGGCGGAGGATATAAAGCTGAAAAGCGACGACAGAGCGGAATTGCGGCGCGTTTCCGACCTGATAATGGATAATATAAAACAGCTTATGGACGGCATGAGCGAGTACGGCGAGCCGCTGCCGATACAGTACCGACCCAAACAGGACGGCGCTAAGGAAAAATGAGCTTTACGGTACAGGCCGCAAAGACCGCGGGGTTTTGCTTTGGGGTAAGCCGCGCAGTAGAGCTTGCGGAGAACGAGGCGAAAAAAAGCGGGCGGTGCTCGACTTTAGGCCCGCTGATACATAACGAAGCAGAGATCGAGCGGCTGGGCAGGCTCGGCGTAAAGACAGCCGACAGTCCGGACGAGGCCGAGGGGACGCTTATAATACGTTCTCACGGGGTCGCCGCAAAGGTCGTATCCGAGATAGAGCAAAAAGGCATACCCTATATCGACGCTACCTGTCCGTTTGTTAAGAAGATACACGGTATCGTGTCCGAGGCGAACGCCGGTGTGATAATCGCGGGCGACCGCGAGCACCCCGAAGTCCAAGGGATAATAGGTCATTGCCGCGGCGACGATGTGTATGTTGTTTCCGAGCCGGAAGAGCTGGAAAACCTGCTTGTGCGGTTGAAAACTCTTGGGCAAAATGCACTAACTATGGTTGCCCAAACCACCTTTAATTCGGCAAAATGGCAATCTTTCCGAGAAATCGCGAGAAAACACTATACAAATATCGCGATTTTTGATACAATATGTAATGCGACCGAAGAACGTCAGCGTGAGGCTGAGCAGTTAGCGTCCGCAGCGTCGCTCATGATAGTAGTGGGCGGGAAAAATTCCAGCAATACCAGAAAGCTGGCAGAGATATGTCAAAAACACTGTCCTGTTTTGTTTGTTCAGCGCGGCAGTGATATTGATAAAGCCGCCGTGCGCAGGCTGCTTGCCGATCTGTCTAAGACGCAAAGCAGTCGGGAAAAGCGCATAGTCGGCATTACGGCGGGAGCGTCAACGCCTGCCTACATAATAAAGGAGGTTCATAATATTATGAGCGAAATTATTAAAGATGAAGACATCGACTTCATGGCGGAGGTCGATAAGACCTTCAAAAAAGTATATATAGGGAACAGGGTCAAGGCCGTTGTTGTGGCTGTAAATAACAACGAAGCCGTGGTAGATCTGGGGACGAAGCATTCCGGCTATATACCCGCCGACGAGCTTTCACAGAATCCGGCAGACAAGCCCGAGGATGTTGTTAAGGTCGGCGACGAGATAGACGCTATCGTCACCTCGATAAACGACGCGGAGGGCGTTGTCACCCTTTCTAAAAAGCGTGTAGACAGCGTGCTGGGCGTTGAGAAGATGGCGGCGGCTATGGAGGCTAACGAAACCGTCGAGGGCGATGTAGCCGCAGTTGTAAAGGGCGGTATCATCGTTGCGTCGAACGGAACGAGGGTATTTATCCCCGCGTCGCAGACCGGAGTACCGAGAGACGGCAAGCTGGAATCTCTGCTCAAGACCAAGGTGCGCTTTAAGGTAATAGAGGTCACCGAGGCAAGAGGCAGAGTGGTAGGCTCTATCCGTATGGTACTTAAAGAGGAGAGAGAGGCTGCAAGGGCGGCGTTCTGGCAGAACATCGAGGTCGGACAGAAGTTCACCGGCGAAGTCAAGTCCATTGAAAGCTACGGCGTATTTGTAGATCTCGGCGGAGTGGACGGTATGGTACATTCCAGCGAGCTTACCTGGAACCGTATCAAGCACCCCAAGGAGATAGTAAGCATCGGCGACAAGCTGGACGTATTCGTAAAGAGCTTCGATCCGGACAAGAAGAGAGTTTCGCTCGGCTGCAAGAAGGACGAGGACAACCCGTGGTTAAAGTTTGAAAAGGAATACGCTGTCGGCGACGTTATCGACGCGAAGATAGTAAGCATTACGCCGTTCGGCGCATTTGCTCAGATAATCCCCGGCGTTGACGGACTTATCCATATTTCTCAGGTATCCACCGAGAGGATAAACAATGTGGCTCAGGTACTTACGGTAGGCGACGAGGTAAAGGTAAAGATAATCGAGATAAACAGCGAGACCAATCGTGTAAGCCTTTCTATCCGCGCGTTGATGGAGGCCGCTCCCGAAGCTGCCGATGAGGAGGCTCCGGTTGAGGAGGAAGCTGCTCCGGCTGAGGAGGCTCCCGCTGAAGAAGTAAAGCCCAAGAGAACTCGCAAGAAAAAAGAAGAGGCTCCTGTTGAGGAAGCTCCCGCCGCAGAAGAAGCTCCTGCAGAGGAAGTAAAGCCTAAGAGGACTCGTAAGAAAAAAGAAGAGGCTCCCGCTGAGGATGCTGCTCCTGCCGAAGAAGCTGCTCCCGCAGAGGACGCTCCTACCACCGAAGAATGATAATAAACAAACCTGTTGTGTTCGACAGGTTTGTTTTCTTGTGTAAACATTGACATTATTTATAGGATATGGTACAATTAATATATATTTTACCGTATGCGTAAAGGAATGATATTATGAAAAAGCTCTTTCATATTGCTGCTGTGCTGCTTTGTCTTTCTGTGACGGCGTTGTCGGCCGTATTTCCGGTTTATGCCGAGGAAGATGACGGCGGTGACGGAAGCTGGGACCCCAACACCGGAAAGGTATGGAGCGAGGCGGTGTACATGGTGAACACCGACACCGGCGACGTGGTCTATAAGAAAAACGAGGATAAGAAGATGTATCCGGCGTCTACCACCAAGATAATGACCGCGGTGATCGCGCTGGAGAAAGTAAAGGACTGGAACGAAAAGGTATCCGTGCCGTATGCGTGCTTTGACGAGTTTTACAGCGGAGACCCGAATAAAAGCGACGTTTCCAACGCGGCGATAGAGCCTTTGCAGGATAACCTCACCTATAAGGACGTTATATACGCGCTTATGCTGCCCTCCGGCTGTGAGGCGGCGAATATCCTTGCGTATAATATCGGCGGCGGTGACATGAACAAGTTTTTCGATATGATGAACGCCAAGGCTAAGGAGTTAGGCTGCACCGGCACGCACTTTTCCGACGCGCATGGCCTTTTCGAGGAGGAAAACTACACCACCGCGAAAGACTTATATCTTATCACGAGATATGCGATAGAAAGCGTGCCGAGATTCACCGAGGTGTGCAGCACTTACGAATATGAAATGCCCGCAAACGACGCGAATCCCGACGGATATACCATTTACAGCACCGTTTCGCTGATAAATCCCGGCAACCCGTATTATTATTACGAGGGCGCTTACGGAATAAAGACCGGCACTACCGACCAGTCGGGAAGATGCCTTGTCAGCGCGGTGAAAAGGCAGTTCAACTATATTTTAGTGACGCTGGGCGCTCCTATCTACGATGAGGACGGAAACTATTACGAATACTCCTATAACATGGTGGATCATGTTAATTTCTACGACTGGGCGTTTAATACCTTTGCGCTTATGCCGGTGGTAAGCAAGGACGACAGGATAACCGAGACCGAGGTCAAATTCGGCGAAAACGCGTCGCAGGTCGTGCTTTGTCCGCAGGAGGGCTGCACCGCTCTGCTGCCTAAAGACCTTGAGCCGACGGATATCCATATAGAGCATAAAAAATACGATACTGTGACCGCGCCGGTGCATAAGGGGGACGTTCTGGGCGTTATCGACGTGAAATATCAGGGCAGGACGCTTACCTCGATAAATCTGGTGGCAAGCAGCGACGTCGTGCTTTCTCAGGTGGAATTTTACATCGACAGGATAAAAACTCAGCTGGGTCAGACCTGGTTCAAGCTGTCGATGGCGGTGCTGGTGGTATTGATAGTATGCTTTATAGTCACCCGCTCGGTAGAAAATTCCAAACGCAGGAAAGCGGCGGAGAAAGAGAAAAAGCGGTTTGAAAATTACGCGTCGGTAAAAAAACGCTGATATGCTTAATATAGATCTTATTTGCGTGGGCGGACTCAAAGAGGAGTATTTCCGCGCCGCGTCGAAAGAATACGAAAAGCGGCTGTCCTCTATGTGCAGGCTCACCGTTACCGAGATAACGCCTGTCGCTTTACCTAAAGAGCCGTCCGACGCGCAGATAGCCGCCGCGCTGGAAAAAGAAGCGGAGCTTATAACAAAAAAGCTGACGATAGGCGCGGTAAGGTATGCGATGTGCATAGAGGGCTCTCAAAGGAGCAGCGAGCGGCTTTCCGCCGAGCTTTCGGACTATGCGCTGGCGGGGCGCAGCTCGTTCGACTTTATAATAGGCAGTTCCTACGGGCTTGCGCCGTCGGTAAAACAAGCGGCGGACTGCCGGCTGTCGATGTCGGAAATGACGTTCCCGCACAGGTTAGCGAGGATAATGCTGCTTGAGCAGATATACCGCGCGTTATCGATAACGGCGGGCAGCAAATATCATAAATGACAGAATTGTGAATTTTTTGATAAAGCACTTGAATTTTGCGTGAGAATGATGTATAATAATTTATATATTTTGAATTTATCGCCATGCAGGTAAGCTGCGGCGCTTGATATACGGAAAGGAAGTTACCCGATGACTAAGAAAAACACGGCGGCAACTATCGTCACGATCGTTATAGCGGCACTTGCAATAGCTACCACGCTGTTTTTATTGTATCAGATGTCACAGTCCGAGGTGGTGGAGAACACCCCCGGCAGCTTTATCCCCAGCGATGAGGTAAACGACGAGATGAACGAAAACGCCACCCGCCTTGTCAAAAACAACTGCGAGGTATTCAGGGTGTTCTTGCAATACGGACTGCCCCACGAGGCAGAGCCGTACAACAATAAGCCGGACGACGGGCTTTATACCGTGTCCAGCGATACCTACAAGAAAATGGCGGATCTTGAAAAGCTGGTAAACGAGACCTTCGTTGAGAAAGAGGCTGAACGCATACTTACCAACGCCGCAGGAAACGGCGCGGTATACGCCGACCAGGACGACGGTACTCTCGGCGTATCGGAAAAATGTATCGGCGCGGACGGCACTTTCGCCGGAATGGATTACGGCTTTTCCTGGACGAACGCCAGCGTTACCCTGCTTCCGATTTCCAATACGGAATGTGATATAACTATCGAGCTTGCGGCGGACGACGGCTCCGGCTCGGTAGCGGTAGGCTCCCAAAACAGCAGCTCGGCGAACAGCAGTTCTGCCGAAAGCGCGGAAAGCTCGGCTGAGGGGCAGTCCAAGAGCTTTACCGTCACTATGATGAAAGCCAACGGCGTATGGCTGTTAGAGAATCTCGCTTATTGATGGATAAAAAGGACAATCCGCTTAAAGTGTACGCGGTGGTCGGTCAGATAGGTTTTTTGGTGATAGTGCCGCTGCTGGTGTTTATCTGGGGCGGCAGCGCGCTGATAAACGCGCTGGGCTGGCCGCAGCAGCTTATCATAGTGTGCGTGCTTCTCGGTATCCTCACTATGATATCCGGCACGGCAAGCTATCTTGCCAAGGTGGTAAAGATGTTTGCCAAAGACGATAAGGAAAAGATCTCGGTACACAGACGGCGGGACGATGATTATTACGACGATGGACAGTCATGATAGTTATGGGAAAGCTGATAAAAAGATACGACGTAGCGGCAAAGGAGCTGAAGGCGCTTTTGCCGTATTATATCATAATTTTCCTTTTGATATCTATTGTATCCGCAATCGTCTGCATGGTGTCCGGTTTCAACTGGAGATTGTTCAGCGGAGCGGCAGCAGGTACGGTGATATCTGCGGCGAGCTTTTTTACGCTTGCGGTAAGCTGTCAGAACATTTCGCACATGAACGAAAAGACTGCGCGGCTTTCCATGAACGGAACATATGCCTTACGGTATATTGCGATGTTCCTTATACTCGGAGTAATGATGTATTTCAAGCTGATAGAACCGTTCACGGCGGTGATACCGCTGTTTGTTCCTAAAATAGGGTATACTGTGAACACTATGTTTTTTGATAAAGATAAACAAGGAAAGGATTGACGGATATGCAAACGCTGGAGCTTTTGAAAAACGCGGCGGAGTTTTCGGTAAAGGGCCCGCTGCAATCCATAAAGTTCAGCATAGGCGGTCTGGATGTTACGATAAGCGAAAGCATCGTAGTCCAATGGCTGGTAATAATCATACTGGCGGTGGTATTCTTCATACTTGGGCGCAATCTTAAGCTGAAGCCTACCTCCCGCAGGCAGATGGCGGCGGAATACATAGTGGGATTTTTCCGCAACATGGTAAACGACACGATGGGCGTAAAGTACAAAAAGTACACCGTATATATCGGTGCGCTGTTCTGTATGTCGCTGGTGTCCAGCCTTATGGGACTGCTGGGACTGCGAGCGCCTACCTCCGACCTTTCGGTGGTGGCGACGTGGGGAGTGATAACCTTTATCCTTACCCAGCGCAACAAGGTAAAGACCGGCGGTATAAAGGGCTTTTTCAAAGGATTTATCGAGCCTATGCCGTTCATGCTGCCGTTCAATATAATCGGCGAGATAGCAAACCCTGTATCGCAGTCGCTGCGTCACTTTGCGAATATCCTTGCCGGCTCGGTAGTAGGCGGACTTGTCTACTTCGCGTTAGGACAGGTGGCGGGCGGTCTTGCGTCGATAGGCGTACCGGCGATACTTTCGCTGTACTTTGACCTGTTCTCATCGTTCATACAGGCGTATATATTCTGCACGCTTACCATGGCGTATGTTTCAATGGCGGAGTGCGACTGACACGGTAATATCCCCGCAAGGGATAAAATAAAGTTAAAGCAGATCAAGTCCTTTTTACGGACTTTAGCATCAAGGAGGCAAAATCATGGATAATTTATCACAGGCGATCGTATTGGGTGCGTCGGCTATCGGCGCGGGACTTGCGATGATAGCGGGACTTGGCCCCGGTATCGGCGAAGGTATATGCGGCAGCAAGGCGGTAGAGGCTATCGGCAGACAGCCCGAGGCGTCCGGCGCGATAACCAGAACTATGATAATCGGTGACGCGCTCGCGGAAACCACGGGTCTTTATTCGTTGGTCATCGCTCTTCTTCTGATGTTCGCAAATCCGTTTATCGGACAGCTTTAATAAGCAAATCATCAGAAAGGGGAGAGAAGTATGGACCTTCTTTCTTTGGTAAGGGCGGCGTCCGAGCAAGCTGAACAAGCCACTTTTTCGCTGGTGGATATAAACGCGGATACCATAGTTTTCACCCTTATCAATACCGGAATAATTATACTTATATACTTCTTCTTTCTGCATAAGCCGGTATGTTCCATACTGGATAAGCGTGCCGAAGCGGTCAAAAAGGACATGGACGACGCCGAAAAGGCGCGTGAGGACGCCGAGGCGGCGCGTACCGAGTACGAACAGCGGTTAGAGCAGTCTAAAGAAGAAGCGGGACGTATCCTGTCCGACGCTACCAAACGGGCGCAGCAGCGCGGCGACGAGATAATCGCCGGAGCTAACGCCGAAGCCGCTAACATAAAGCAGCGCGCCGAGGAGAGCATCGAGCGGGAGAAGAAACGCGCGGTCAACGAGATCAAGGACGAGATAGCCGATATGGTCATAGCGGCGGCGTCTAAGGTCGCAGAAAAGGAGATCAGCGCGGAGGATAACGAACGCATAATCTCAGCCGAGCTTGAGCGCATCGGAAAGGAGAACTGATATGGCGTCGGTGGATAAGGTATACGGCGACGCTTTATTCGGTCTTATAGTCGATGAGCAAAAGCAGTCGCTGACGGAAATACTTGCGCAGCTCAAAAGCGTTTGTGGGATATTCGATTCTACGCCGGAGCTGGTAAAGCTGCTCAAAGCGCCGACTGTCAGCAAAGCGGATAAATGCGCGGTGATAAACGACGCTTTCAAAGGGCATATACACGAATATCTGCTGAATTTCCTGTTAGTGCTGACCGAAAACGGCAGAGCGGACAGGCTTGGCAGCATAACCGCGTATTTTAACGGCCTTTGCAACGAGTACAACGGGCTTGCCGACGTGGACGTGGTATCGGCTCAGCCGCTTTCGGAGGAAACGGCGGAAAAGATACGGCTCAAAATGGAGCAGGTCACCGGCAAGAAGGTCACTCTGCGGCTCAAGACCGATCCGTCTATAATAGGCGGCGTTATGATAAGCTGCGGCGGCACCCGCATAGACGGCAGCGTAAAGACGCGGCTGGAGCAGCTTCGCGGCGAGATAGCGGGACTTATCGAGTAGTTCCAATAATTGCAGAAAGGAAGGGCTTGAAGTGGATTTAAGACCCGATGAAATAACCGGGATAATAAGATCCCGTATAAAGGATTTCAGCTCTCAGCTAAAGCTTGAAGATACCGGCACGGTGGTGACGGTGGGCGACGGCATCGTGCGCATACACGGTCTGGAAAAGTGTATGCTCAACGAGCTGCTGGAATTTGAAAACGGCGTGCGCTGCATGGCGATGAACCTGGAGCAGGATTTTGTCGGTGCGGTAATGCTGGGCGAGGACGACGATATCAAAGAGGGCGACGTGGTAAAGCGTACCGGTACGGTCGTAGCGGTGCCGGTAGGCGACGAGCTGCTCGGAAGAGTAGTAAACGCGCTGGGTCAGCCGATAGACGGACGCGGACCGATACTCTCGAAAGAGACTCGTCCGATAGAAAAGATAGCGCCCGGTATAATCACCAGAGAGCCGGTAAACGTGCCTTTACAGACGGGTATCAAGGCGATAGATTCCATGATACCGATAGGCAGAGGGCAGCGTGAGCTGATAATCGGCGACCGTCAAACAGGTAAGACCGCGATAGCGGTAGATACTATAATCAATCAGAAAAAGACAGACGTTATCTGTATATATGTCGCAATAGGGCAGAAGGCTTCCACCGTGGCGAACGTGGTGGAGCAGCTAAGATCGGAGGGCGCGATGGATTATACCGTCGTGGTTTCCGCCGCGGCGAGCGAGCTTGCGCCTTTACAGTATATCGCGCCGTATTCCGGCTGCGCTATGGGCGAATATTTCATGGAGCAGGGCAAGGATGTGCTGGTGGTATACGACGATCTTTCCAAGCACGCGGTAGCTTACCGAGCACTCTCTTTGCTGCTCAAGCGTCCGCCGGGACGTGAGGCATACCCCGGCGATGTGTTCTATCTTCATTCAAGACTGCTTGAACGTGCGGCTAACCTTAACGCCGAGTACGGCGGAGGTTCGCTCACCGCTTTGCCGATAATCGAAACGCAGGCGGGCGACGTGTCGGCGTACATACCGACCAACGTCATCTCCATCACCGACGGACAGATATTCCTTGAAACGGAGCTGTTCCATTCCGGCGTGCGCCCCGCGGTAAATCCCGGTATATCGGTATCGCGTGTCGGCGGTAACGCACAAATAAAGGCGATGAAGAAGGTAGCCGGTACTCTTAAGCTGGATTACTCCCAGTTCAGAGAGCTGCAGGCGTTCTCACAGTTCGGCTCCGACCTTGACAAGGATACCAAGGAGCGTCTTGCCAAGGGCGAAAGGATAGTCGAGGTGCTTAAACAGCCGCAGAATTCCCCGGTGGCGGTGGAAAATCAGATAATAATTATCTATGCGGTCATCAACAACTATCTTAAGGATATAAAGCTGAGCGACGTCGCGGAGTTTGAAAAAGAGCTTTATAAACATATAGACGAAAAATACCCTGAGATTACCGAAAGTATACGCAAGGATAAGGTGCTTACCCCCGAAAACGAAGAAAAGCTGAAGGAAGTTTTAGCGAACTTTTCCAAGAGCTTCGTGGGTTAAGGAGTTGCTATGTGGGTAATG
Organism: uncultured Ruminiclostridium sp.; assembly: GCA_947630685.1. Taxonomy (GTDB): domain Bacteria; phylum Bacillota; class Clostridia; order Oscillospirales; family Ruminococcaceae; genus Ruminiclostridium_E. Next base: position 27,719 of record CANRII010000011.1, read on the forward strand.
TCATATGATAAAAAGCAGCTGTTAGACGCAGAACGCTTTTCCGTTCAAAAGAACATAGGCGGAGGTCAGGATAAGAAATGGACCGTTATCGCCGGAACGCGCACTATCGAGTACATTATCGGCTTTTATCCGAATGAAGAAGGCGCTAAGGCGGAGCTTGAAAATATCCTGAAAGCTATCGCGGAGGGAAAGATCTGCTACGACTCCACAGAGCGGCAATAATTCACGGATCGGACTGTGAGTTTTGCGCTTTGCTTTGCAAAACTTTACAAAAACTCGAAAGGAGAAATGCTTGCTTTGCAAGCATAGTATAAATATGAAAAAAGCGGCTTTGACATTGAGCATAGTGGCGGTGAGCATCTCGGTGCTGACTATGGCGCTGGTGGTGCTGGAGCTGCTGTTTCGGAAAACGTCTTATATTGAGCGTGACGATATTTAAGCATATACGAGTTTTCGTATAGCGCGGCGAAAGGAGAGGCCTCTGTTTTGGGGGCTTTATAAAGCATGGCTTCCGGAAACATGAAAGAAATAAAGCGCCGGGTGAAGAGCGTGGAATCCACCATGCAGATAACCAAGGCGATGGAGCTGGTCGCTTCGTCCAAGCTGAGAAAAGCGAAGGCGAGGGCGGAGGACGCGCGCCCGTTCTTTGACGAGCTGTACGCGCTTATGTGCCGTACCGCCGGACAGACAAAGGGGCTGGAAACGGTATACACCGCAAAGCGTGAGGTGAAAAAGCGCCTGTACATCGTTATAGCGGGCGACAGAGGGCTTGCGGGCGGATATAACTCAAATATCTTAAAGCTGGCGGACACCGCTTACGGCGACGCTGAAAAGCCTAAGATAATAGCTATCGGCAAGAAGTCGGTCGAGTTTTTCTCCAAGCGCGGCTATGATATGACGGCGGAATATCCCGGACTTGCGGAAACGATAAAGGTCGCGGACGCGGCGGATATATCGCAGATAGCGGTGGATATGTACTTGTCTAAAGAGGTGGACGAGGTGAGGATATTCTTTACCCAGTTTATTTCGCCTCTTACTCAGAACCCGCTGTCCATGCAGGTGTTGCCGATAGTCACCCC
>CANRII010000012.1 GCA_947630685.1 uncultured Ruminiclostridium sp.
GTAATATCCTCGCAAGCAGGGAACCGCCGTAAACTACGGGATATTCGCGAAGGGTAAATATCATCCCGTCACAAACGGCAAGCACTTTTTCGACCACTTTTGAAGTGAGCGGGTCGACCACATCGCCGATATGATCGCCTTGCTTTACAGTATCGCCGAAGCTTGCGAAAGGCACAAATATCCCCGCCGCATCGGAATTGACAAAACCTACCATGTGCCCCTCAGAGATGATAGGTTCACGGACGGGGGAAGCTTCTCCTTTCCACATCCCGAGCTCTTTCATCAGGTTCAGCACGCCGTCAAACAGCTGCTTGCAATATTCTTTAGTAATACGCATACCGACGCCCATTTCCACAACCAGCGTTTTGGTGCCTCTGCTGTTGAGGGTGTGAGCAAGAGTGGATTCCAGTACCGTTGCGGCGTCGTGTATCCACACAAAATCCACGTTCAGCATTTTTGCATACGGCACAAGCGTTTTCGCGGTCGGCACGCTGATACGCACCTGCGGTATCTCCTTGAGAAAAATGTTGCTGGAATGCACATCGATGCACATATCCGAACCGGATAAATCGTCTATGATAGATGAGCATATCACCTCCACCATAGTGCCGCGCTTTGTGCCGGGGAACACCCTGTTCATATCAAGGTCGAACATCGGTATGCCTCTTGTTATGCTGTCGATCCCCATAGGATTTAAGGCGGGATAAATATCGATAATGCCGTCAAGCAGGTCAATATGCGCGTCGATGAAGCTTCCGACCATGTACGCGAGGTATTGTCCCTCCAGCTCATCGCCGTGCGTACCCGTCACAAGACTGAGCCGCGTGCTGCTTTTGCCGTTTTGGATACGTCTTTTCTGTATAGTCAGGCTCTCATTTACCGCAAGCGGTATGCTTGCAACTGTTTCAACCATCGGTATCATTCCTTTCAGGTCAGCTCGCTTCTTACAAGCTGGAGCTGTTTGGTGTATTTTCCGAACATCACGCCCCTGTCGATGGCGCAGTCACGAAAATCCCGTCCCTGCGAAATAACGATATAATCGTCATTTACAGAGCAGTTATTGGCGGGGTCGACGCCCTCCCAACGGTCGCCCGTCCAGTACTCCACCCATGAATGAGTTTCACCGTCGCAGAACGCAAGTCCCGCAATATATCTTGCGGCAATACCCTCCATACGCAAAAGCGAGATAAGTATATGTGAAAAATCCTGACATACGCCCTTTTTCAAAGCAAAAGCCTGTTCCGCCGTAGTTGCTGTATCGGTGAAGCCTTTTTCGTATTTTACTGTTTCGGCAAGGATATTGCTAAGATATTTCGCTTTATCTGCCGGAGTTCCCGTGCATTTTTCCGTTATGCTGTCATGGAACGATCTCAGCTCGTTGCCGGGCTTGGTGTAGGACGATTGATAGAGATAGCAGGGCATATAGTCGGTTCGGTAACTTGTGTGATCCACCTGTGCCGAGCCTTTTATCTCAAAATCAAGAAAGCGATGATCGTCTCTGATATAGCCTGCCGTCACGTTATTTTTGAACGCGTCGATCGTCTGCTGCGTAGGAATATACGGTGTGATATTAAGACTGCATGACAGGATATGCTGCGTGCTTGTCTCGGGCGGAATAATTCTGAGCGAAAAGCTGTGATCGTGAACGTAATCGTCAAAGGTCAGCTTTGTGGAGTAAAAGAAATTCACATGTTTCATGCCGGCACCTCCTCCGTCTCAAACAAATGTCCGAGACTGTCTACCGCCTTGTCGGCGCCTTGCCTATAGTCATCCTCCGTGCCGAGGATCTCCACTAAGTCGGAAAGATATTTGGTGCTGTAGCGATAGGGAGTACCCTTAGGCACACGGTTCAGATTTTTGAGCAGGCGGATAAATTCTTTTTCAACGACATCAAAGGGGTATTTAAGCCTGATGTACATATCCAGCCGCTCTATAGTCTTGCCGATATAGATGATATTCCTGATCTCATCGTCATAGATATGCTCGTTGATACTGCCCCAGAAGCCGTATACAATATCCTCGAGCGGTAAAAGCGCGAGCCGGACATTACTGCTTTGCTCCGCCTTTGTCAGGGTGTCCTTTGCCATTTGCAGGAACGACAGCGAATCCGTCGAGATCTCTTCACGCAAAACGATACCGTTGTCGTATGCGCGTTCCAAACTGTAAGCGGCGGAATGTGCATTGCCGTTATCAAAAAGCATGCGGCGGATAAAGTCCCTGTTATCGGCGTAGATATCGGGAAGTCCGAAGCAGTTAAGGTAATCGGCGTAGCCGTGCTCCGTCCCGATCATCTTGTCAAACTGTCTGCCCAGCGCTTTCATTGTCGTAAAAAATCTTTCGGTATAGCGTCCGAGCCAATAAAGGCGGTCGCTGTGTTCTAACGAGATAGTACCCATGTGTCCTTAAAGCCTCCTCCTTGCGATGAGTTTACTACAAATGAATCGGGATTGCGCGAAAACCTTGTCAGCCCCGACGCCCAAACCTTTGTTTTTTCACCCGAAAGCACAAAGGCTCTCAAATCAGCCTTGCGCATGACCGTTTCGTCGCCCTCGACGATCGGCAGATCAAGAAAATCTATGACCTCCTGTGCAATAAAGCGTCTTGGCTCCGCAATTATCGTTTTGCGAAATTCCTCTAATTTCTCTTTTGTAAGGTCGCTGCCGAATACCACGCCGTAGCCGCCCGCCTCCGCGACATCTTTTATTACGAGCGTGTCAAGATGTTCCATGACATACTTCATATCTTTCTCATAGAAAGGCAGATAGGTCGGCGCGTTTTTCAGTATCGGTTCTTCACCTAGATAGTATTTTATCATCTTAGGCACGAAATAATAAATGCCCTTATCATCGGCTACACCGTTGCCCGGCGCGTTGATGATCGCTACATTTCCGCTGCGGTAGGCTTCCATAAGGTTGGGGATACCGATAAGCGATTCGGGCAGGAATGTAAGCGGGTCAAGGTATTCGTCCGAGATACGGCGGTACAGCACGCCTATCCTTGATTTGCCTCCCGAATATGTATGATGATAGAGAATATTATCCTCCACGAAAAGCTCGTCATTCTGCACCAGAACCGAGCCTGTTAATTCCGCAAGGTAAGAATGTTCAAAATATGCCGCATTGTACCGTCCCGGAGTGAGTATCGCTCTTGCGCCGCCGCAGTTGACATATTCCATTGTACTTTTAAGAAGCTCGGCATATCCTCGGTTATCGATGATAGAGTTTTCCTCGAAAGCCTGCGGTGCAGCAATGCGTGTAAGATCTCTTGCAATAAGCGGATAAGAAGCCCCGGACGGGATACGCAGATTGTCCTCTAAGATATACCATTCTCCGTCCTTTGCCTGCACAAGGTCGATCCCCGAAATGTGGCTGTACACGTTATTCTTCGGCGTTATGCCCTCGCATTCGGCAAGATAGCCTTTAGAGATATAGATAAAATCTTCGGGTATGACGCCGTCCCGCACGATCTTTTTCTCGTGATAAATGTCAAAAAGGAACTCGTTTAGGGCGTTTACACGCTGAGCAAGTCCCTTTTCCATACTCTTAAAATCTTCCGCCGTTATGACGCGCGGAATAGGATCGAATGGGAAGAATTGCTCGTTGAATACGCCGTTTTTGTATATGCCGAATTTGACGCCGTATCTTCTGAGAAGCTCGTTGATCTCATTAGCATTGCCTACCGCCTTTGTGAACTGCACCTGCTGAGTCACGTTTCTCACTCCAATCGTAAAAATATCAAAAAAACAAAAACGACGCTTGCTCCGATACCGGAGAAGCGCCGTTGCTTTTTGCTTTTCTACATGTTATTGTACCACTTACGGTGTGATTTGTCAAGCACTTATTTTGCTGTTTTGGTGCTATGTAAATATTTTTAATTATTATCACTCGCCTGTAAAACCGCCAGGGATTTTACTTTGCGTTGTGTAACTTTATCTTTCTCGCCGATCGAGTCACACAAAATAGGCGAATCAGGATCGTATTTTGCAAAATTTTTGTTTACGCTATCGCGGCTGTAATTCGCATAACAATAGATACAGCCGTTAAGACAGGTGTTATAGCTTCCTACTTCCATGCTCTGCGCGCAACCACATTCTTCACGCTGCGACTTGTCCTTTTTGACGTTAAGAGGCATACCGATGATCTGCTCAATAAGCCGCTTGTCGATGCAGCAGTTATGCTCTATCCCGCAGCTTTGCAGATCCAGTTTTTCCGCGCAGGCCGCCGTTACCATGCCGTTTTCATTTGCGACAGCGGCGAGCTTTCCCGCAAACGCTCTCAGCTTATCTTCCGGAAGCTCATACGCGTTCGCTTTTGCGAGGTTCTTTGAATTTTTCGCGTATTTGTCAACAAAGCTGATAACGCATTTTTTTGTATGACCTCGTAATATTTCGGCGATCTGCCCGAATGCTCTCAGGTGATATTCCGGGCTATACTTAGGGGTGAACATTATAGGGTCGTAGCGCCAAATCATGCGGTCTGCGCCGATCTTTTCGGACAGCGCCTTAAAATTCGGCAGTATCACCTTTTTCTTATCCGGCACATTAGGCTCAAAGTCCTTGCCGTAGCCGGTGATAGTATACTGAAAATAATACTTGTAATCACGCAGCGCGTCTAATTTCTCAAACATCGGCGAGGCGTTTTTTGTCCAGAACACTATGCAGTCCACAAATTCGGGGCTTATGTCAATTTTGCTTACCTGATACGGGTTCATAGGATTTCTGACGCAGATATATCTTTCTTTAACGCGACCCAAAAACCAATCGGAATAATATGCGGGAATGTCAGTCCTTCTGCTCACACTCAAGATCATAATATGCAGCGTCCTTTCCGGTCGATCGTAAATTGTTTGTACAAATATGTCAACACCCGCCGGCAAGCTCTCTTTGACAGGCGGTTTGTACTTTTTTACCCTATCTTTTCCGCGTCCTTTGCAAACTGCGAGAGCTCGCGTCCTTTAAGGACAAGTCCCAGCAGCTCGGGGAGTTTTTGCGGGGAGCAGGCAAAGCAGGGGATGCCGAGATTCGAGAGCTTTCCCGCGACGGCCGCGTCGTAATAGGGCTTCCCGTGGTCGGCGAGCGCTAAAAGACACACGACGGTAACGCCCGATAGCTTCATTTCCTCCATTCTCCGAATGAACGCGGCGCGGTTCCCGCCCTCGCACAAGTCGGAGATAAGGAAAAAGAGCGTTTTTTTCGGATTTTCTATAAACTGCCGGCAGTAGACCACAGATTTGTCAATATCCGTTCCGCCGCCGAGCTGAAAGCCGTACAGCAGCTCTACAGGGTCGGAGCATTTGTCGGTAAGGTCGATTATATTCGTATCGAACGCGACAACGTGCGTTTTAACGGAACTCATGCTTGCAAGAATACAGCTCACCACCGAAGAATAAATGACCGATTCTCCCATGGAACCGCTCTGGTCTATATCAAGGATTATGTTCCATTTGCTTGCGGCGCAGACAGCGGCTCGCTCAAAAAAGTAGAAATGCTCGGGAACGATAGTTTTAAGCTCGGGGGAGTAGTGCTTTAAGTTTCGGCGTATCGTCATTTTATAGTCGAGAGCCGACGCGGACGGTATCGGAGAATGTTCGCGGCGGTTGACCGCGGCGTTGACGGCGCGGCGGATATCCTGCTCGAGCAGCTTGTTTATATCCTCCACGATTTTTTGAATGAATGCGCGAACGCTGTCTTTTGAGCGCTTGGGTATCATGTCTTTCAGCGTAAGTATCGCGCTTGCAAGGGAGATATCGGGCTCGGTGTTTTCGAGAATTTCCGGCTCGAAGATAAGCTGCTTCAAGCCGCAGCGCGTCATAGCGTCGTTTTGTATGACCTTGACTATTTCCTTGTCGAAAAGCGTTCTCACATCGCCGAGCCAGCGGGAGATCTGCGGGTTTGACGGACCGTGACCCGCGCTGACGTTGCCGAAACCGCCGTTTTCACTCTTGTTATATATCGCCGCAAGCGCGGAATCCATAAGCTCCTGCTCGTCAGAAAGGGCGGGCATTTCCATTTTAGAAAGGCGGCTTTCGCTTTCCTGCCCGAGAATAAGCCTCCAGCGCTGCATTTGTACTGCTTTATCCATAATTTCACCCTTATATGTCATATATCAAAATCTATATCCGTAAGAGCGTCGATAGCTTCCTGCGAAGCCTCGTCGAGCTGAGCGTTAAGCACTTCGCTTACCTCCGCGCCGTTCAGTCCCCAGATCTCGCCGAGATTTTCCGCTATCGAATCCTTTTCTCCTGCCGAAAAATCCGCGAACGCCCGCCGCAAAAATACCAAAGCGCGTTTGAATTCCTCGTCGTCCAGCGATCCCAGATACTCGTCAAGGCTTTCCCATAGCGACAGCCGCGCTATAAGCCCGTAGCGGTTTTTGAGCGTCAGCCCCTCGAACCAGCCTGCGCCCAGGTCGGCGGGAACGCCCTTTGAAAGCCTTTTTGACACCTCAATTTTAAGCTGCTCGTTTGTCATCTGATTCCGTTCGAGCAATATCGCCGTGCAAAGTCCCGAGAGCTTTGTATTAAGGTCGTCGCGCCGCGCGGTCTGATTAAGCGCCGCAAGCCACCTTTCCGTTTCAAGGATATCCTGCGCAATCTCCGCCGAGTTCAGCATATTTATCGCGTTTGCTATCGCCGAACAAGCCGTATCGTCGCAGACGCACGCAGTAGTCATAATAAGGCATGCGCGCAGATATATCTGCTGTAGGATAGGTAGTATCTCCGAGCAGTCGGCGCGTCGGATATCGCCGTAGGAAATTATGTTTGACAGCCTAAAAGCGGTTTTGGCAAGCTCTTCAAACGATACCGCGTCAACGGCCGATCTTTGCAATGCGCTTAGAGCATAGCTTGCCGCCGCGGACATTCCGCAGCAAAAAGCGTCCTCTAACGCTCCCGCGATAACGGACATCTCGCTTGAATGCTCGACCTTTTCTTTAAGCTGAAACGCCGCCGCAAGCTCGATCGTATCGCCCTTAAGCGCGCTTTCCACCAGAGCTATCTCCGATTCCGGCGTCCAGCATATCGTCCATTCTTCCGACCAGGTGGCGTTTTCCTGCCTCGACGGGACATATTCCGCGAATTGTATTCCCAACACGCGCAGCTTGTGCAAAAAGAACGAACGGTTAAGGTCGAGAAACGCCGATTTTTCCGAGCCTGCTCTTATATTCTCGCGCAGGTCGAGCTTTAATTCCCGCGAGGTCACGGAGCGGTATTTTTCGAGCTTAAGCTCTTTCAGTAAACGATAGAAATCGTCCTGAATGCTCGTTCGCGAAACGCCCTCGGGAAGCTCGCCTATTTTCGTGCCGATCTCCGTGTCCGCTACGGCAACGCTTACAGCCGCAAAGCTGCCCTCTCCTATGCAAGTTTCCGCCGCGTCGCGCAGATCGCGCAGCGTGGGGATATTCCCGCCGCGTATTTTAGCGAGTGAAGCGGCAAGCCTTACGCCCTCTATGACCTGCGCAGAGGACGCCGCGCCGCCGTTTTCGCGGGTTTTTTCGGCGATCTTGGAAAGATAGGCGTTTGAGGCATACATTCTGTCGCCTTTGGAAAGACCCTCCCAGATAAGCTCATAGTATGCGGGAGCTTTGTTTCCGGCGCCGTAGCCAGAACGCGTCGAGAGCCTGTAATACGAGTACGGCATAAGCGTGTGCAGCGCCGCCAGCTTAGGAAGGATAGGCAGTTCTTCGTTCGTTTCCCACGTTTTCAGCCCCTCAACGTGATATGCGCCGGTAACTACAACTGTTTTTTCGGGAGCGACTCCGCTGTTTACCGCGTTTCGGATAACCGAGCGCATATAAATTTCACGCAGTTTCGTTTCCTCTGCGTCAAGCTCGTCCGCTTCAGAAAATTCCCGTATCTTTGAGCCGAAAAGGTTTGCGCCCTCATGATAAGCCGAAAAATCAGCGCATTGTTCAAGCGTCCGCTCCCAGAATGTTTCGTGAGAGCCGTCCGCACTTTTTTCGGCAATACGTTCGTAAACGTCGGGCTTGTGCTCTGTTTGCTCAGCATCTTTGGTATCGCCGCTTTCGTCCTGTTCGGCTTTTCGTATCTTCTCGTCAGACAGCGCAAGGAATGTTTCCGACGGAAGATCCATAAACCTAAACGGAACGTTGTTTTCGTGACACCAGAGGATAGCCTGATATTCCGGCGAATATTTAGAAAACGGGTAAAGGATAGTTCTCACCGGGAGGCTTTTCGTGTACGCTAATATCGCGAACGGCGGCTTTGTTTCAGGCCTTACGATGTCGTCCGCCGTGTCCTCAAAATCAACGGGAGCTTCTATAATAACAAGCTCGGGGCGCGTTTTGATAAGAAATTCCCTTAAATAGAACGCTCCCGCAGGGGAGAGGTGGCGTATTCCGAAGAAGTTTATCATTCGTTCAGCTCCCTGCAAGCCCTGTAAAGTCCGCTCCATGCCATACCGCGCTTTTTCATGATGTTTTCGAGATATTCTTTCCACGCAACGATATCCTTGTCGTCGTCTTTTACAATAGCTCCCTGAAGTCCCGCCGCTATATCTTCATCGGAGATCTCGCCGCTTCCGAAGCTGCCCGCAAGCGCCATGCTGTTGCATAGCAGGGAAATAGCCTCTGCGGTGGAAAGAACGCCCGCGGTGGTTTTTACCTTTTGTTTTCTGTCGAGAGTTTCTCCGTTTCTCAGCTCGCGGAAGATAGTGCAGATCTTTTCGATGACCTCGTCTTTCGGCAGAGCCGCGTTCAGATCAAGACTGCCCGAAAGCTGTTCTACGCGTGTTTTTACTATGTTCATTTCCTCTTCAAGAGTTTCGGGCGCGGGAAGCACCACGATATTGAAACGCCTTTTAAGCGCCGCCGACATATCGTTTACGCCCTTGTCGCGGGTGTTTGCGGTGGCGATTATAGAAAATCCCTTTTTCGCGGGAACTTCGAGAGAAAGCTCGGGAACGCTTATACGTTTTTCCGAAAGCAGGGAAATGAGCGTGTCCTGAACTTCCGACGCACAACGTGAAATTTCTTCCACCCGCGCGATAGCTCCGTCCTCCATAGCTGTAAATACCGGACTTTTCAGCATTGCCGCCTCGGACGGACCGTTCGCGATAAGCATGGCGTAATTCCAGGAGTAACGTATCTGCTCCTCGGTAGTGCCTGCCGTACCCTGTATAACGCGGGAGGAATTCCCGTTTATCGCCGCTGTCAGATGCTCGGAGAGCCAGCTTTTCGCCGTTCCGGGTTCGCCTATAAGCAATAAGGCGCGGTCGGTGACGAGCGTAGCTATTGCGATCTCAACAAGGCGCTCGTGACCGATGTATTTAGGCGTGATAACGGTGTTACCGGCTTTTCCGCCGCAGATGTATGTCTTTACCGAGCGCGGCGACATTCTCCAGCCCTCGGGTATCGGGTCTTTTTCCTCTTTGATAAGAGCGTTAAGCTCCTCCTCGAAAAGCTTTTCCGCCGGAAGTCTTAATATCGAATTATCCATGATTCTCTCCTTTTTAGTGCTGTTCTGTCCAGAAATGCTCTATAAACTCGCGCATATCCTCTAAATCAAGGTTCAGCGTTATGTCGTTAGCCTTAGCGTAGCTTTCGAGGTCGTCGATTTCCTTGCACAGATATTCGTAATCCGCAGGAACATATCTTAGAAAAGTGTATGCGTCCTTGTGTTTATCCGCAAATTTCATGTGATTAGCCTTGTAATATTCGCACACCAGCCCCTTGATATTCCGCATACCGCACGCTTCCATCATCCACAAACGGGTAGTTGTGTCCTCGTTGTCGAGAATTTTTTTGATATAGCGGTTTTTGACCTTTTCGTACATTTCCTTGTCGTCTTTGTCGAAAAGGTATTCCAAAAACAGATCCGACTGATACCAGTCGCAGCTTATAAGCATATCGATCCATTTTTCACGGATAGGCTGATCAAGCGGGATAACGTAGTATTCATGCGTCGAGGGTTCTGCGTCGCGGCTGTCATACAGCTTGTAGGTCATGCAATATTTCCCGTTTATCAGCTTTATATCCTCGATGTTGGTAATTGCCGAGCCCACCGCGACGCCGTTTCTTTCATGATTTTTAACAAGCTCTTTGGTTTCGAGTATTCGCCGTTTGAGAAGATCGGTGCAGTCGTTCGTGCCTATCACCATAGCATAAAATTCCGACTCGGAAAAAGTCCTGTCAGGATACTTTTTCGCAAGCTCCATTGCAAGAGCGCACATATCCTTGTCCTGCGTCATAGCGGCGGTATTCATAAGCGCAATGTCTACCATTTCTCTTATGTATAATTTTTCCTGATCGTCGCCGTCCTTTTCGCAAGCCCGCCTTAAAAAGTCCGCAACGTCCTTGCCCGTTTTACCGCTGAACGCGATATATTCGATATGTACCCCGTAGCCGTCGGTCTTGTAGCTCCCGCCGTCGTTGTTGTCTAAAAGGCGGTTTCCTATCTTCGCGGCAAGCCTGCTCGACCAATCCGATGTGCTGAATCTCAGGTACTCAAGCGTTTCCTGTGGCTTTTTCTGCTCCATTTGCTCAAAGAACTCCCGCGCCTTATCGCAGTCAAGCCTTGCGAGCGTGTAGAAAGCCTCGTCCTTTACCGCGCCTTTTTCGGTGTTTATAAGCTCTATTAGTTTATCAGCGTTACTAACGTCATGCCTTAGTGCGCGAACAAGCAGCTTTTTCGCGTTTTTTTCCGCAAGCGGAATGTTTTTAAGATAAAAGTCGTTAGCTTTTTCTTTCCCGAGCATATCGATAAGCAAAATGCGCCTTATCGTTTCCTTTTTGCCCTGGGGGTCAAAGCCTTTTTTAAGCAGCGGGAGCATATCTTCTCCCATATTCTTGATTATCTCAAAAACCATATCCGCAAGGTCGGAATAAGACGCTCCCAACCCTTTTACCAGCGCGGGCTTTACTCGATGATCCTCAAACAGTTCTGATTTTTCCTTGACAGCGTCGCTTACTATGTTGTACTGCCCGCTGCCCGATTTGGTGAGAGCGTTTATCAGTACGGAAAGCTTTGAATACGGAGCGTTTGTTATCTTTGCGGAAAAATCTTCTATGGGGATCTCTTCTAACTCCCCTTGAACGTCATATCCCGCAAGCGCCACCGTCACGGAATCGGTAAGCGTCAGCGCGTCGAGCAGTACCGCCGAAGCATCCTCGCATTTTCCCAAAACGAGATCGTTTGAAAGCTCGTATATTTTACCGAAGACCGGCGCCGCGTCTTTAAGCGGCTCTATCCCACCGACAGCCTTTTTCAGTCGGAAATTCTCTGAAAGCAGATCAGCCCCGGCTATCGCCGATAAGCGCAGTTGTTCGCGAAGTTCAAAAATAGGTGTGGTATCCATAATTTTTCCCCTTTTTTAGTCTTAGTAAAGCAGTCTTACAACGGAATTTTCATTGTCCGGAATAATGCAGAGCGGCTGAGCGGCTATCTTGCGCTCGGCAAGGTCGTAGTGAAATCCGCACAGCATAACGCCGTCTTGGAGGAGCTTTCTGCCGGGCAGAGCTTCTATTAACTTTGTCGTAGGTTCAAACTCGGCAAAATCGCTCAAAGCGACCGTATCGCCGCCCTTGGTTTTAAGAACGGTCTTTTCGCCGATCTTACCGATTTTTGAAAACGCGATAAGCTTGTAAATGACCGGGCTTGACATGGCGTTTTGGAGAAAATTGCGTATGCCTTTTATTTCGTCCTTGACGGAATTTGCCGCAAAGGAGCGCAGCTTCTTAAAATCATCCTCCGTAAGCTCGGAGAAATTCGCGAACTGCCAGCGCACGCGAACGTTTCCGTCGCCGGGATATATAGCCATCGACGGAATTTCCGCCGCACCGAAAACGGAATCGTCCGCCTTAACATGTTTCAGCGATTTAAGCGGTCGGAAATTTTTGGTTTGAAAAATTTTGCCGTTGTTAAGATCCAGCCACACGCCGGTATCTATATATTCCTTTCTGGCATCGTCTAAAGTCACGCTGAACGACAATTGCGTTAAACGCGCGTCTTTCTCGCATTTCCCGACTTCCTCCAGCTCGGTCAGCTTCCAGTTTCCGCCCAGCTCCTCGTAAAGCGGGGTATCGTCTGCGGCGGGGTCGTCGTTTTCGATTTTTTCGGTGATGTATTTTCGTGATTTTTTGATAAGAGAATTCAGCTTTTCCAGCACGTCGATGGCGTTGTCGTAGTGTATCTCAAGATTATCTTTCCGATATTCGGTAATTTCGATGATAAGGCGGTTGAACAGCCTTTGTATCCCGATAAGATAGTAGTCGCCGAACTGCTTTGAAAGCTCCTGATAATTTGACAGGGAAGTGCCGCCCATAGTGCCCAGACCCGCCGAGATAAGCTCTTTTATAGCTTTCTCACAAAGCTCAAGACCCTCAAGCTGCTTTTCCAGCTTTTTCTTTTTTGCGGAGTTAGAAGCCTTTTTCGCGGCGGCATTTTTCTTAGCGGTTTTCGCCGCGTCCTCAGGAGTGCTCTCCTCAGAGTGAGCGTTCGCTTTGGCGGCTAGCTTTGCCCGTTTTGAAACGATATCCTCCGGTATCTCGCATATCTCAAATTCATTGTCCGACATCATCTCGTACATAAGTCCCAGCGAGTGCTTGCAGGGAAATTGCCTGCTCGGACAGGAGCAGCGAAAAACGGGGTGATTTTCGTCTATGTAGTCCGCCGAGGTTATGTAAGGATTTTTGCCGCTTCCCTGACATTCGCCCATAAAGAAAGTTTCGTCCGCCGAGCGGTAAAGCTTGATAAACCCGCCTGTTTTCGAGATCTTTTTGCCGTTTGCCGCGGCTGCGGGATTCGGCGCAAGCGACAAGATCAGCTGTTCCGTAATGTTTTTCAATGTAATTTCTCCTTTTATGATCAAAATTGAAAAAACTGCTGATTTTATTATACACTTTTTGTAACAATATTTCAATGGATTTTACATAAAAACGTATTATTTTAATAAGGGGTATTTTCATGAATATCAACAGAATCAAAAAACAAATTGATGTTGTTTCAAGAAAAAAACAAAGTGTAATTTTTTTAATATTATTGTAGCGCTACATTTAATTGAAGTCATCAGGGACGTGATCTCTTGACACCCACTGATTTTTAGGGTATAATAACCTCAACAACAAATTCGCTTTATGGTATAATGATACTTAAATAATCTGTTCCCTCTAACGAACGATGTTGCTTACGTCAAAATAAATGTATCGATCCATATCTGGTACGCAGCATTAATATCAAATAACAACCTAAAAGGACAAAATTTTATGAACAAAAGAAATTATGATCTTATAGAAAAATATATGCTGTCCTGTATGGAGGACAGCGCACATGACAAAGAACACATATACCGTGTGTTGTACGTGGCGCTTGAGATCGCAAAAGAAGAAACAAACGTCGATCATGATGTTCTGATAACAGCGTGTTTATTGCATGATATCGGGAGAAAAGAGCAGTACGAGGACCCGTCGGTGTGCCATGCACAGGTCGGCGGAGAAAAAGCTTTCAGATTCTTGCGGGAACACGGTTTTGAAAACGATTTTTCCGAAAGAGTAAAGCACTGTATTGAAACTCACAGATTCAGAAATAATAATACGCCTCAGAGCATTGAGGCTAAGATTTTATTTGATGCTGATAAGTTAGATGTCGCGGGCGCGATCGGTATCGCAAGGACTCTTATGTATAGAGGGATCGTCGCAGAACCTTTGTATACCGTCACACCCGACGGTTCGGTATCAAACGGGGAAAACGATACTGTTCCCTCTTTTTTTCAGGAGTATAAGCGTAAGCTGGAGGGAATATACTCAAAGTTTTATACGGTACGGGGCAAGGAGATAGCGAAAAAAAGGCGGCAAGCGGCAATCGACTTCTATGAGAGTCTGTATAGTGAGGTGAGCTCGTCCTATCAAAACGGGAAAGAATTATTATTACAAATCATTGAAAACGATGGTTGATTTTTCCTATATTGTCTAAGCGCAAGAATAATGAGGTCAATCATATGACAACTGTAAATTTCTATGAAGAAGCTGCGGATGAAAAATTAAAATTCGCCGTGATCATTGCAAAAAAAGGACGGAAAGTGGATCTTCTGCAAGCACAGGGAACGGGACACATACGAAATTCCCGGCGGACACAGGGAGCCGGGCGAAAAAATAGAGCAAACCGCAAGGCGTGAATTATACGAGGAAACCGGCGCGGTGGATTTTATACTGACGCCTGTCTGTGTTTATTCTGTCATTGCCGAGGATAACTTCAATGGGGAGGAAACCTTTGGCGAGTTATACTTTGCATATGTAAACTCTCTTCAATGCGAGCTGCACAGCGAAATAGAAAAGATACTGCTGACCGACGAACTGCCGAAGCGGTGGACATATCCGGCAATTCAACCAAAACTTCTGGCAGAGGCACAGCGCAGGGGGATCTGTTGATATGTCCCCACAAACCGGCCTTTCATCTTACACCGTGTTTGGCATTTATGCCGGGGAAAAAGGAGTTTTTATGAACAACGAGATAAAATGGATATTTTTTGACGTAGGAACAACGCTTATTGACGAAACCAAAGCCTACGAACACAGAATAAAAAACGCTATCGCCGGTACGGATATTAACTTTGAGCAATTTCAGGAAAAGCGCAAATTTTTCGCTAAGCAGAATCTTCGGGGCGATTTGGAGGCAATAAAATTTTTCGGATTGCAAAAAACTCCGTGGCATAAAGAAGATGAAACGCCCTATCCCGACGCGGCGGAGATCTTGCGGTATCTTTCGGCAAAAGGCTATAAGCTCGGAGTTATTGCAAATCAATCTGCGGGAACAGCCGAACGCCTTGAAACATGGGGACTTTTACGGTATATAAACGTTGTCGCAGCGTCGGCGGAGCTGGGCTGCTCTAAGCCGGATACGGAAATTTTTATAAAAGCGCTGAACATGGCAAGGTGTAGTGCGCCGGAAGCCGCTATGATAGGCGACAGGCTGGATAATGATATTTTTCCGGCGAAAAAGCTGGGAATGAAAACGATCCGGATAAAACAGGGTTTTTCTGTTTATCAGTACCCTGTATCAAAAGAATTTGAGCCGGACTGTACCGTCGAAAGCCTTACGGAACTGAAAAATATATTTTGACCGTTCGAAACCGAGCCGCTTTATATAAGAAAAATCCCCCGAACGTAAAAGTCGGGGGATATTTTTTGAAATCCTTATTCTATCGTAACTTTTTTCATTATCTGCGGGGTTATAGGCTTGTCATTGTAATCGACCTTGGCGCTTGCTATTTCATCGACTACGTCCATGCCCTCGACGACCTTGCCGAACGCTGCGTAATTCCCGTCCAGATGAGGCGCGTCGGCGTGCATGATGAAGAACTGCGAGCTTGCCGAGTTCGGCATCATAGAACGCGCCATCGACAAAACGCCGCGAGTGTGCTTAAGGTCGTTTTTAACGCCGTTAGCGGCAAATTCACCCTTTATATTTGTTCCGGAACCGCCGGTGCCGGTGCCGAGAGGACAGCCGCCTTGTATCATGAATCCGCTGATAACACGGTGAAAGGTCAGCCCGTCATAAAATCCCTCTTTTACCAGCTTTTCAAAGTTTGCGCAGGTTATCGGGGCAATGTCGGGATAAAGCTCAGCCTTTATCTTTTTGCCGTTTTCCATTTCAATAACTATCATTTTGTTTTCCTCTTTTCTTTTATTTTAAGTATAGCAATAAGCGCGGCAGCAACGACCACTATTATCGCTATCGCATAAAAAGATACGATATAATCGTTTTTGGGGGCTTCATGGCGGCTAAGGTCTTCAAACGAAAATTCTTCTCTGTCGCTTTCCGACTGTTCAAAATATTCCATCGCGCGGAAATAATACCTTTGCTCCGCACGGTCGGCGCGATGATCGAACGATAATGCCAGCGGCGTTATGTCACGGTATTGAACTGTTACGTCGCCCTTGCTGTATTCTCCGCTAATAAAAATATTTCCGGTATCCCATACCACGTCGATAAACGTCCATCTTCCGTCCAGCAACACAGCCGACCATTCGTGATTTTGCGGACTGCTCGAAAGCTGATCGTATGTTATCCCGTTAGCGGCGACCGAGCCTTTTATATTGACCGCCCGTATGCCCTGAGCCTCCAGCAGCGCGCAGTAGAGGTTAGTAAAGCCGCTGCACACGGTTTTATGTTCTTTCAGCACGTTTGAAAGGCATACCGTAGAAAGGGTAACGGAGTTATTTCTCGCGTCCAGATCGTAATATATATTTTCGGATACCCAGTCGGCAATAGCAAACGCTTTTTCGCGGTCGCTTGCCAGACCTTCGGTTATCTCGTCGGACAAGGAGCGTATCTCGTCAAGAGTTTCCCTGACCGTTTTTTCGTCCGGCTCGTTGCAAAGATAATAAGCCCATGCTGCGCTTGAGGTGTCGTAAATGTTATCCAGCACATGGGCAAACCCGTCTTTGCCGCCATTATCGGGGAAGTACCAGCCGTTGTCGTATTTTGCAAGATAATCAATGATCGAGCCCGAAGTAAATTTAATATAGACCTGCCCTTCGTCTTTGTCTTTCTGCGGCTTGGCTTCGTCCAGAAATGCGTGTGCAAAAAATTCTCCGTTTTCTTTGGATTCAAGCTCCAAAGTTACGGACTCTCCCGCCGAGAAAAACACGCTGTCTACTTCGTCAAACAGATATTTTCCTTCTACTTTTATCTCGTTTTTTGAAATCGTTATCTTGCTGTAATTATCCGTATCGTACGAGGTGGTAAGCTCATAGCATTTTGTTACCTCGCCTATGCCGCCGCTTTCCAAGGCGTAAGCATTTGCGGAAATACCGATATAAAACGCCGCCGCGCAAATCAGCGCCGCCGCATTTTTGAGCAAACGCATCATATCCAAATTTATAAACCCCGATTTTTTATTTTATATCAAGACGCATGATATAATCGTCCATGACAAACCCGCCGCCGATGTCGGCACACCTTTCCTCGGTGACGTAAAAGCCTTTTTTCTTGTAAATATTTATGGTATCGTCGTTGTGGCGGTTGACCGTCAGATATATATATGTAAGGCCGTGCTCTTTGCAGTATCCGTTTAGAAACTCAAACGCCTTTGACGCATAGCCTTTCGAGCGGTATTCTTTTTTTACGTACAGCTTGCTTAAGAACAGCGCTTTATTTTCCGGCTCCGGCCTTATTCCGGTATATCCTATAGGCTCGTCCTCTGGATAAAAAAGAAAATACTCATATCCGAGGCTTTGTATCTGTTCGGTTATCGCCTTTTCGGACTGGAATTTCTCCACCATATAGTCTATCTGACTTTCGGATATGATTATCCCGAAATATTCATGCCATATTTCATAGGCAATATCCGCAAGGAGCTTTATCTGCTCTGCGTTTTCGACCTTTTTAAGCTGCATATTTCCTCCGGTTGGTTATTTGTTATCGTTGGTTCTTATTATACCATAATTTAATAGCCTCTGTCAACTTCGGTCATTATCTTCTTTTTTGAAAAGCGGCAGCCGGGACAGCATATGCAGCCTTTCGGTGTCGCTATCCGCATACACCGCTTTGTGCAGCTGGTAAGCGCTTTTTATCTCGTCGTTTCTTCCGTGAAGCCTTATCTGTATCTCCACCGGCAGAGAAATGAAAAAGCTGCGGCTGCTCATGCTGCTGCCGATAAGCTCGTTAAGATCTTTGTATTCCATAGCCTAGGCATGCGGGAATCGGATCCGCATGCATCCCCCCTGTATTGATTATTCGCAGCATGATATGAAATGATACAGAAAGATCATTCATATCTCTATATACCAATTTAATCATCTACAAGGGTTTTGGTGAATAAAAACCGCCGCTGAAGTTAGCGGCGGATGATTTTATCAACCGAATAAGCTGAAATAATTAAAATCGATGCTTTGCAGGAAGAATACCGCTACAGCCGCAATTACCGTTATCACAACTGCGATTATTATGACCGAGCGCTTTTGATTTTTCGTCCAGCCGCGCTCCGGTGCGGGTCTTTCCTCTAATTTGAAAGATATCGTTTCTTCGGTATCGGTTTTTTCGGCGACCATGTCGTCGTTATTGTCGACCGCTTCGATTGGCGTTTCGTTTACTGTTTTTTCTTCCATATTTCTCCGTCCTTTACTGAGCGGCAAGCAGTTCTTTTGCCTTATTCATTATAAGCAGCTCACGTTTGAGCATGAAATTGATATGATATTCCTTTTTGCCGTCCGCCTGGTTTTCGTACATCTCCATGGCTTTATCGAAATTTACCCATTCCAGCTTGTAGCCAAGGCGATCCTGCGCGCTCTCCAGAGCTTCGGTGTTGCATTCTTCTCCGGTTATTCGCGCGGCAAAGCAGTGAGAAACGGTGCAGACCTTTCTTTTGGCTTTGTGTTCCTCTATCCAACCGAGATATCCTATCATCTCGGCGGAATATCCCGTCTGCTCGCTTATCTCCCGTAAAAACGCCTGTTCCGGCGTTTCGGTTATTTCTATTCTTCCTCCGGGCAGCTTGTAAAATTCGGAGTTCTCTATTTTCATTAATGCGGTATTCCCGCACAGATCCAACAGAACGCCCCTTACGTTGTATCCCGTTTGGTCGTCAACGTATACCGGCTCTCCGCCGTAAAAATCGCTGTCTGTTAATTTAGCTATCAGCACAAAATATCCCCCCACAGGCTTTTTGCTTAATACATATAATAGCACAATCCCTCTCGCATTTCAACTGCCGTTATACACATTTTTTAGAGAAAATGTCTATATATTATCAAGCAAAATTGTATAGATTGCATAATGAAACTTTTTTGAGTATAATGTATAATAATCTGTGTATCCGCAGAATGACCCGTGGCGGTATGCCGTTATGCTGGATCGGATATGCCAAATTTGCCGGAAAGGTACGAAATAATAAATGAACGAAAATATAAACGCCGCGCCGCGTTATCGCCGTGCCGGGTTCATGGACGAGGTCCGCGGCTTTTGCATACTCTGCATGGTGTTTTATCATGCTATGTTTGACCTTAATTTCACATACGGGATACACATTCCGCTGATGTTTGACGGCTGGTTCGGCGTGATACGTGATATTTTCGCCGGTGCATTCATGTTTATTTCCGGAATGGCGTGCCGTTATTCACGCAACAACGCCAAAAGGGGAATAGAGTGCTTTTTCATCGGCATGATAATAACCTTTGTGTTTGCGTTCTTCGCACCGCAGGCGCCTATACTTTTCGGCATACTTCACTTTATGGGCGTTTCCATGATGATATACGCGGTATTTGATAAATATTTGCTGAAAATACCGGTAAAGATCGCGGTGCCGATATGTATAGTGCTGTTTGTACTGACCAGAGGTATCTCCTCCGGTTATCTCGGTCCGGTAAAGGAACTCGGCATAGCTCTGCCACGGGTGATATATGACGCCGGATTGCTGTTTCCGCTGGGATTTATCAAGCCCGGCTTCCAGTCGATGGATTATTTCCCGCTGCTGCCGTGGCTGTTTGTGTTCCTTGCGGGGGCGTATATCGGAAAATATGCCGTTGAGGATCGTATGCCGGATTTCTTCTATAAAACGCATTGCAAGCCGCTGGCGTGGTGCGGCAGATATACGCTTTGGATATATGTCCTGCATCAGCCGATAATGCTGGGTATTTTCCTGCTTATTTTCGGGCATATATGATCAATTTGCGCTTGTTTTGAAAAAAACTCTTGACAAAAATCGGTTATTCTGTTATAATAATTAAGCTTGGGTACTATGCCCAATTATCCTTGCTCGCATATAAAATGCGGGCGTAATCCAAAAGGAGGTGCAAACTGATGGCAAAGCTCAGTGAAAAGTACGAGGCAGTAGTAGTCCTTTCTCTTAAGAACGGAGAGGACGCTGTAAAGGCTCTTGTAGAAAAGTTCTCCGAGCTTATCAAGGAGCATGGGACATTGGTTAATGTTGACGAATGGGGCAATCGTAAGCTCGCTTACGAGATAAACTACGAGACCGACGGTTATTATGTAGTTTACAGCTTCGATTCAAAGCCGGATTTCCCGATGGAATTCGAGCGTATCATCAACATTACCGACGGCGTTCTTCGCTCTTTGGTAACGGTTCGTAAGTAATCGCAAAAGGAGGCAGGCAAATGTATAACAAGGTTATAATGATGGGGCGTATCGCCAACGATCTTGAACTCAAGACGACCCAGTCCGGCGTTTCGGTGCTGTCTTTCCGTATCGCGGTAGACCGCAGATTCCAGACAAAGGGCGAGGAGAGAAAGTCTGACTTTTTCAATGTAGTGGCATGGCGCAACGAAGCGGAATTTATCTCGAGATTTTTCTCGAAAGGCCGCATGATACTCGTTGAAGGCGAGCTGCAGACCAGGTCATATACGGACAAAAACGGCAATCAGGCTTATATAACCGAGATAATAGTTGACAGAGCTTGCTTTACCGGCGAAAAAGCAAACGGCGGACAGTCGTCCTCGTATCAGAGTTATCCGGAGCCTCAGCATCCCGCGGCAGCAGCCGCAAATACCGTTCCCGCGGTAAGCAAGGGCGCGCAGGCTGATTTTACGGAAACAGACGACGATGATGACGGATATCCGTTTTAATTTCGATCAAGGAGGATTTTTAACATGCCTGAGAAGGAAAAAACCGAAAGACCCGCAGCTCGTCCCGCGGTTAAGCGTGCGAGAAAGAAAGTCTGCCAGTTTTGTGCTGACAGAGCGGAATTTATTGATTATAAGGATGTGGCAAAGCTCAAGAAGTGCATGACCGAGCGCTATAAGATACTGCCCCGCAGAGTGACCGGGTGCTGCGCTTATCATCAGAGAGAGCTTACTACTGCGATCAAGAAAGCAAGACAGATCGCGCTTATTCCTTACGTTTCCGATTGATTATCGGTATAAGATCGGTGCAATAAAATTTGCACCGATTTTTTTAGATAAGATATATCTATAAATAAAAAGGTATTGATTATTTTTCCAAAATGCAGTATAATAAACAAAGCGAAAGAGGGGTGTTCTGCTGTGGATGCTCAGGAAAACGGCAAAAAAGACAACGGCCAAAAGAAAGAAAATAGATTTTCAATACATGCGTCAACGATTTTTAGAAACCTTATATTTTTGATGATAATTTGTGTTGCCGTATATTTTACCTATAGTGTTATTTCGGGAAAATCCACCGAAGAATCTTCCGAGCCGCCCTTTACGCCGGTGACTGAATTTGTATCTATGCCGGAACCCGCGACCGAGCCCGACGCAGACAGCTCCGCCGGACAGCCCGCAGCCTCCGAAGATCAGACGACCTCATCGGATCAGCAGGACGACAGCTCTTCGGAGCCGGACGACACGAACCCCGGAGAATATGACGCGGAATTTTTCTCCGACACGCTTTTTATAGGAGATTCCATCAGCACGGGACTCAGCTTGTACGGCTTCTTAGACGCCGACAACGTATTCGCTCAGCAGGGACTTGCTCCGTCAACTCTGTTTTCGACCGAGATAGACGGTAAGACCTGTGAAAGCGCCATAGCGTCCGCAACTCCCGAAAGGATAGTCGTAATGCTCGGTTCAAACGGTATCGGCTACGGTCCTACCGAGGACTTGGCAAGCAGTATGGGCGATTGTATCAAAACATTGAGAAGTCTGTTCAAGGGAGAATTGGTGGTAGTTTCCATTCCGCCGATCACGATGGAGGCAGAGGCAAGCGACGACAATATGCTTACCCTTTCCGCCGTAAAGGAATATAATACTCTCGTTGAAAAGTACACAAAGGAAAATGATGCGGTGTATGTTGATATTTACAGCGAGCTTACCGACGACAGCGGCTACTTCAGCACCGATTACGCCGAGAGAGACGGCATACACTTTATGGGTACCGCATATCAGGTAATGCTTTCAACAATACAATCCGCACTTACCGATTAAAAGAAAGGACAAAAACTGTAATGAAAAAGAAAATTATGTACATAGCCGCAGCTTTAGCGCTCCTGTCAATGGTAACGCTGACGGCGTGCAGCTCGGAGAACGCGGGCTCGTCCGCTGCGTCGGTTTCTCAAAGCACCGAGCAGGGCGGTGATACGGCTGCCGCGTCTTCTCCCGCAGATATCACCGAAAAGATACAGTCGGATATAGAATTTCCCACCATGGCGGATATTTCCGCAAGAACGGCAGATTATTATGATATAGACGCCGCGAAGATAGAAAGCGTCAGCGCGTTTATCTGCGGTTCCGGCTCATCTCCCGACGAGATAGCCGTATTCAAGCTTACCTCCGCGGACGACGTTAGCGCCGCGGTAGATACTCTTAATAAGCGCGTGGAATCCAGAAAATCCACATTTGAAGATTATACGCCGGAGGAAATGTACAAGTTTGGCAATAACGTATTTTCAAAGGGACAGTATGTAGCGCTGCTGATAACCGCCGACAATAACGCCGCCGCCGATATCTTCAACAGCATGGCTTAATTAAAAAAGAAAGCGAGGAAAACTTTTTATGGCAATAGAATGCTTCGTTATCACTCTGATATTTGCTGCGATGGTGTTTTCCTTTGCTCATGCCAACAGGATAAGATGGGTGCTTGCGACCGTTCCGCTGGGAATACTTCCGCTGTCAAATTCCGTCGCTAACCTTATATGCACAAAGCTGCTCGGAATAGAAATGTCAGATACCGTGGCATTAGCGGTAATATTGTTCTCCGCGATGGCGTCATGTATATGGATAGGTATCGCGTCATGTATGCTGCACACCAGAAAAGCCAAGATACCCTATATCGTGGTAGGCTTTTTGTTCAATATCATTTTGGGGATAATACTGACAAATTATTATCTTCAAACAGCCTGAAAAGCGCGATAAACCCACGCACCAGAAAATGCAGCAACATTTATTTTTTATTTTTGGCATACTTGATAAAGAACTTATTTATTATATCGACTTAAGTGAATAATTATTGTATAGTTTTTCCCATGCGATTGAAAATCGCATGGGAAATGCATTTTCTTTACTGCGTCAAGAGCTGCTCGACGTATCTTTGTACGCCTGTCGCGGCTCTTTCCTTGTCTGCGTGTGTTTCTCGCCGCTTTTTATAAAGTCGCCGCGTTGTTTTTTGTATGTTGTAAATCAGAATTATGAATACAAAATCGTTCTGTCAATTTTACTAAATTTTCTTCCGGTTTTTATATAGTATTAACTAAGAAAAATCTATTGACAAAATCGCCAAAACACTATATAATATTAATTGAGTTTTGCAGATACACAACATATTGTGGTCAACACTTTATTACAGAATTACAGAGAGGAAACCGAAATGCTGACGAAGATTCAAAAAAGAGATGGACGTACAGTACCGTTCAATATCGAAAAGATAGCGGACGCTATTTACAAGGCAGCCCGTGCGGTAGGAGGAAACGACTATAACGAGGCGAGCCAGCTTGCCGAAAAGGTGTGCGAATATTTAGAGCAGTCTGTTCCGCACGACGAAGTGCCCACCGTCGAGGGCGTACAGGACGCGGTAGAAAAAATACTTGTGGAAAACGGTCACGCCAAGACCGCAAAGGCGTATATCCTTTACAGAGCCGACAGGACCCGCGTAAGAGAAATGAACACGGGGCTTATGAAGATATACGAGGACCTTACCTTTAAGGCGGCGCGCGACTGCGATATAAAAAGAGAAAACGCCAATATTGACGGCGATACAGCGATGGGTACCATGCTAAAGTACGGTTCGGAGGGCGCAAAGCAGTTCAACGAGATGTATGTGCTTGCGCCGGAGCATTCCAAAGCGCATACCGAGGGCGATATACATATACACGATCTGGACTTTCTCACTCTTACCACCACCTGCTGCCAGATCGACCTTATAAAGCTGTTCAAGAACGGATTTTCCACCGGTCACGGCATACTCAGAGAGCCTAACGAGATAGGCAGCTACTCGGCGCTCGCCTGCATAGCTATCCAGTCCAACCAGAATGATCAGCACGGCGGACAATCTATACCGAACTTTGATTATGCGATGGCGGGCGGCGTAAGAAAGACCTATAAGCACAGATACGCGCAGAATATAGTACGCGCTATAGAGCTTATCGGCGGGGTCGACGACGTTGTATCGGTCGAGGCTAAAGTCAAGGAGTACATGAAAAAGCTGGAGGAGCAGGAGATAGTACCTGTTATCGCCAACGACAACGGCTTTTCCGACGCGGAAAAACCCTTGATAAAGGAAATTTGCCCGGATATTTCGGATGAAACGGTAGAGCGTATCCAGAAATTTGCTCTTAAGCACGCCTATACGGAGACTGACAGAGCTACCTATCAGGCTATGGAGGCTCTTGTACACAACCTCAACACCATGAACAGCCGCGCGGGCGCGCAGACTCCGTTCTCATCGATAAACTACGGCACCGACACCTCGCCCGAGGGCAGAATGGTAATAAAGAATATCCTGCTTGCGAATGAAGCGGGGCTCGGCAACGGTGAAACGCCTATATTCCCGATACATATTTTTAAGGTAAAAGAGGGGATAAACTACAACGAGGGCGATCCCAACTACGACCTGTTCAAGCTGGCGTGCAGAGTATCCGCAAAGCGTTTGTTCCCGAACTTCTCGTTTATAGACGCTCCGTACAATCTGCAATATTATAAGCCCGGCGACTATAATACCGAGATAGCTTACATGGGCTGCCGCACAAGAGTTATCGGCAACGTGCATGACCGTTCCAGAGAGATAGTTACCGGCAGAGGGAACCTTTCCTTTACCTCGATAAATCTGCCAAGGCTCGGAATACTTGCCGGCGGCGATATAGTTAAATTCTTTGAGCTGCTGGAAGACAAGATGAATCTTGTTATAGATCAGCTGTTGTACAGATTCAAGATACAATCCCAGAAGAAGGTAAAGAACTTCCCGTTCCTTATGGGACAGGGTATCTGGATAGATTCCGACAGGCTCAGCCCCAATGATACCGTGGGTGAGATATTAAAGCACGGCACGCTTTCAATGGGCTTTATCGGTCTTGCCGAGTGCTTGAAATCGCTTATCGGCGTTCATCACGGCGAGAGCGAGGAGGCGCAGCAGCTTGGATTAAGGATAATCGGCCGCATGAGAGCAAGAATGGACGAGGAAAGCCAGAAGACCGGTCTTAATTTCTCGCTGCTGGCTACTCCGGCGGAGGGACTTTCCGGACGTTTTGTGCGTATCGACCGCAAGCGTTTCGGCAAGATAGAGGGCGTTACCGACAGGGATTATTATACTAACTCGTTCCATGTGCCGGTATATTTCCCGATAAACGCATTCAGAAAGATAAAGCTCGAAGCTCCGTATCACGCGCTTACCAACGCGGGACATATCAGCTACGTAGAGTTAGACGGTGATCCGCTTGAGAATCTTGAGGCGTTTGAGCAGGTGATCAGGTGCATGAAAGAATCCGGCATAGGCTATGGTTCTATAAACCATCCCGTCGATCGCGACCCGTGCTGCGGCTTCACCGGAATAATCGGCGACGTATGCCCGAAATGCGGCAGGAGCGACCACGGCGACAATACCCGCTGCGAGCGTATTCCGCGTATCAAAGTCTGAACTTATCAATACAAAAACAGCCTTTCCGCTTTCGGAGAGGCTGTTTTTTGATTAAAAAAGGCGTTACATATTACATTGATTTTATGAAATAATATCATTAGTGGAGCTTTTCACGAATACAAATAAAGGAAGAAAACATTATGAGCTATTATACCGATGATATTGATTTTCTTAACGCCGACATAGATGTACGCGACTATATAATCAAGAATTACACACCGTATGAAGGCGGCGGGGATTTTCTGGCGGATCCTACCGACGCGACGTTAAAGCTGTGGGAAAAGGTGCAAATGCTTATGGTAGAAGAACATAAGCGCGGCGGTGTGTATGACATAGACGCCGATACCGTATCGGGGATAACCTCGCATAAGCCCGGTTATATCGATAAAGAGCTGGAAAAGATAGTAGGCTTGCAGACGGACGAGCCGCTTAAAAGAGCGATAATGCCTTTCGGCGGGATACGCATGGTGAGGACTTCTCTTAAAGCATACGGCAGAGAACTCGGCAACGACAACGAGCGGATATTCAAATATCGTAAGACGCATAACGACGGAGTTTTTGACGTATATACAGAGGAAATGAAGAAAGCTCGCCACTTCGGCATAATAACAGGACTTCCGGACGCTTACGGCAGGGGACGCATAATAGGCGACTACCGCAGAGTCGCGCTGTACGGGGTGGATTTTCTGATAAATCAAAAGCTGAGGAGAAAAGCCGAATTTGACGGTATGGCGTTCGATGAGGAAATGATACGTCACAGCGAGGAGCTTGCCGAGCAGATAAAGGCGCTTAATGAGCTTAAAGAGATGGCGGCGTCATACGGCTTTGACATATCGCTCGGCGCAAAGGATACCAAAGAGGCTTTCCAATGGATATATTTTGCTTATCTCGCTGCGGTAAAGGAGCAAAACGGAGCGGCGATGTCGATAGGCAGGATATCGACGTTCCTTGATATATACGCGCACCGCGATCTTGAAAATAAGCGCTATACCGAAGAAGAGATACAGGAGTTCGTCGACCAGTTTGTTATGAAGCTGAGAATGGTGCGGTTTTTACGCACGCCGGCTTACGACGAGCTGTTTTCGGGCGATCCTACCTGGGTGACGGAATCGATAGGCGGCATGGCGCTGGACGGCAGAACGCTGGTTACAAAAATGAGCTTTCGCTTTCTGCATACGCTGCGAAATCTCGGACCGGCTCCCGAACCTAACCTTACCGTGCTGTACAGTAAAAATCTTCCGCAAAGCTTTAAGGAGTTTTGCGCGGATATATCGGTCAAGACATCGTCTATACAATATGAAAACGACGATATAATGCGGGATATGTATGGGGACGATTATTCGATAGCTTGCTGCGTATCGGCTATGAGGACCGGCAAGCAGATGCAGTTTTTCGGCGCGCGGGTAAATATGGCAAAGGCATTGTTATACGCGATAAACGGCGGAAAGGACGAAAAAAGCGGCGAGCAGGCCGCCTTGCCTATCGCTCCGATAACCGACGAGATACTTGATTATGAAAAGGTGATGTATAATTTCGACGTCATAATGGAATGGCTCGCGGGACTTTATATAAATACACTTAACATCATTCACTATATGCACGATAAATATTGTTATGAACGGTTGGAAATGGCGCTGCATGACGACGACGTAAAGCGCACTATGGCGTGCGGGATAGCGGGACTTTCGGTAGTTGCGGACAGCCTCAGCGCGATAAGATATGCAAAAGTCCGCCCTATAAGGAACGAACAGGGGATAGCGGTGGATTTTTCGATAGAGGGAGATTTCCCGAAATTCGGCAACGACGACCGTCGGTCGGACGCGCTGGCGGTGATGGTCATTAAAGCGTTTCTTCAAAAGCTGAAAAAGCATAAGACCTACCGCAGCGCAGAGCCTACTTTGTCCGTGCTGACGATAACCTCAAACGTTGTATACGGCAAAAAGACCGGCTCTACACCCGACGGCAGAAAATCAGGAGAGCCGTTTGCTCCCGGCGCGAATCCTATGCACGGACGGGACGCCAAGGGCTGCATAGCCTCTATGAAGTCGGTGGCAAAGCTGCCTTACAAATATTCCAGCGACGGCATATCCTATACTTTTTCGGTGATACCCGAGGCGCTGGGTCACAATAACGACGAGCAGGTAAGCAACCTTGTCGAATTGCTCGACGGATATTTTGCACAAAGCGGCCATCATATCAATGTAAATGTCATGAGACGGGAAACGCTGATGGACGCGATGGAACACCCGGAAAAATACCCGCAGCTTACTATTCGCGTATCGGGATATGCGGTCAATTTCACGCGCCTGTCTAAAGAACAGCAGCTTGATGTGATAAACAGGACGTTCCATGAAAAATTCTGACGCTCCCGCCGTTTGGGGATATATCCACTCGGTAGAAACGTTCGGCGCGGTAGAC
>CANRII010000013.1 GCA_947630685.1 uncultured Ruminiclostridium sp.
GCCCTCTACCTCGGCAAGGTCATGCGCATCTACAAATGTAGTGCTTATGCCGTACTGCGGTAAGGTGTGTGCTAACAGGTTGTAGCTGCCGCCGTAGATGGTTTTCTGTGCGACGATATGTTCGCCCGCCTGAGCGAGAGCCTGTATGGTGTAGGTTATCGCCGCCGCTCCGGAAGCTAACGCCAGCGCCGCTACGCCTCCCTCAAGTGCGGCCATTCTTTTTTCCAGCACGTCCTGCGTGGAATTGGTCAGTCTGCCGTAGATGTTGCCCGCGTCAGCCAGCCCGAAACGTGCCGCCGCATGCGCGGAATTGTGAAATACATAGGACGTTGTCTGATAGATCGGCACCGCGCGGGAATCGGTCGCGGGATCCGCCTGCTCCTGTCCTACATGGAGCTGTAATGTTTCAAACTTATAATTGCTCATTTTTAGTTACCTCCTTAATTCCTACCTTTTTTATAGGATAAGTATATAATATCATATCCTTACAGGTTTGTCAATAGCAAAAATAAAAATTTATTTTTATTTTGGGATATATTAATTTTATTGTATGATATATAATATGTTTATACCCAAAAAATCGGGTTCGATTCCCGCACGCCTTTCCGAAAGGGAGGTTTTCGGAAAGTTCATATTATCTTTCCGTCGCTAAGCTCTATCCTGCGGGAGCATCTTGCGGCGATATTCATATCGTGGGTTACTATCACCACAGTTTTACCCGCGCGGCTGAGCGACTCGAACAGCGTCATTATCCCGTTTGCGTTTACGCTGTCAAGCGCGCCGGTCGGCTCGTCGGCAAGTATCACCGAGGGGTCGTTCACCACGGCACGGGCGATGGCGGTGCGCTGCTTTTGACCGCCCGACAGCTTGTAGACGGGTGTATTTATCTTGTCCGAAAGCCCCACGCGCCGCAGCACCTCGCGTATCGCTTTTTCTTTGTCTAGCTGCTTTTTGCTGTATATCAGCGGAATATTGACGTTCTGCTTTACCGTATACTTTTCCACCAGCGCAAAATCCTGAACCACAAAGCCTATTTCGGCGTTGCGAACCTTTGCCTGTTCCCAAGAGGGCAGCCCCGACGCTTTTTTGTCGTTTATGTAATATTCGCCCTCGGTAGGCTTATCCAGCAGCCCCATGATATTGAGCAGGGTAGATTTTCCGCTGCCGCTCCTGCCGGTGACGGCGACAAGCTCCCCGTCCGTTATCTCGAAGCTGACTCCGTCTAACGCGTGCAGCTTTCCCTCGCCTGAGGGATATATCTTCACTAAATTATTGACCTTAAGCATTACTTTTCCTCCTTTACCGCGACTATCGGCGGTTTGAGCTTTAGACTTATTGCGATGGGCAAAACCGCGATAACGGTGACCGCCGCCGCTGTGATAAACAGCACCGCCGCCGTGCTCGCCGAGCGAAACGCAAGCGACGCTGCCGCCGCGCTTATAAACGCGGTAAGCACCGTACCCGCGCCGACACGCAGTATAATATTCGAAAGCTTCGCCCCGCATATCATATGTATAAGCAGCTCGACGATGTTTTTCCTTACAAATTCGAGCATGGACTGGACAAGGCAGAGCAGCGACATTGCCGTTATCAGCAAAGTGATAAGCACCAGCGGGATATTGAGCGTGCTTGTAGTATTGATAAGGATCTGCTCGGCTTCATCGGCAGACAGGAAGTTATAGGCATAAAGCCCCAGCTCTTCCGCTTTTTGGTTGATAGCGTCGAGTTCGGATTTATTTTCGGAATAGATAAGGTCGGTGGGGTAGGATACG
Source organism: uncultured Ruminiclostridium sp. (assembly GCA_947630685.1). GTDB lineage: Bacteria > Bacillota > Clostridia > Oscillospirales > Ruminococcaceae > Ruminiclostridium_E. The sequence goes on from CANRII010000013.1 coordinate 1,773, forward strand.
CCGTTTTCTTTCAGCCATTCGCGGCTTTTTATCGGCGTGTAAATATTGTAATTTACCGAGAATCCCTTTGATATCCTGCCGCTTAATTCCGGGATATACTGTTCGTCGCTTAAAAAACCCACGATCGTAAATTTATCCATATATGTATCGCCTATATCGTAATCGTTTATAAATCCATATCCCATTATTATAGGCATATCGGCGTTATCCGAATCGTATTCGTCTTTGTTGAAAGCTCTGCCTTTTTCCAGTCTAAGACCGTATATATCAAAATATCCGTCGGTCGCCATAAGTATGGGGTGATCAAGAGGGGTAGTGTATCCCGTGACCCCCTCGGTATGAAAATTGTCGGCGATAAATTCTATAAGCAGCGCTTGTCTTTCGTCCCCGTTTATTGCCCGTCCGCCGTCGGTATAAACGGCGGTGCTTTTTGCGCGGTAGTAATCCGCGGGTATCCCGGCACCGTTCACGGTTTGATTTGTCATATTTATCCCGCTTAGCATAGAGCACAAAAATCCTATCACCAAAAATGCCGCCATCATCTCGAAAACAAGTATAATGTATCTTTTTATCTGTGTTTTAATCTCACAAAAGGCAAGTCTGATAAATTCCGTCATATCATTCCCTCCTAAGCATTACTATCTGACGGCGGGAAATTTTTATTGCGAAGCGGTAGGCTGATATTCCTCCGAAGAGTGCCAAAAACGCCGCCGATGCCGCGCCCGCAAAGATATTTATGCTGCCCAGATAATAGACCGCGGGGGTAAAGCCGACAGATAGAGCGGTCATGGCCGCACCCAGCATTATGCCTGTTATACATACGGCAAAATACCTTACGAAAATAAAATTGCGTATATTATCATCGTTTGCGCCGCATATCCTGCGAGCTTTTATTTCCGACATTTTGGTTTCCGCCCAATTTTCCGTAGAAGCTTTCGCGCTTGTGATAAGCATAGCGCCTATCATAAAAACGGCGAAGCTCACAAAGATCTTATCCATACCGATACCCTCGGTATCTTTTTTTAGGTAAGACAGACTTTTTGAGCTTATATTTGCATCGGACATTTTACTGTTCAGAGCGTTTAGCAAGCGCGGTGTTTCTTTTCCCGCGTCGATGATGATGCTTAGTCCCTGAAATTTTGTATTGCTGTCTTTAATACCCGCAAAATTACCATAGAAAGCCGCTCCGCTCATTCCCTTGTAAATGTTGTTACCGACCACTCTGTATTTTTTTCCGTTCAAGTTAAGGTAAGAAGCGCCGTTTATCGACATGCAAAGCGGTTCATATGCGGGAGCAAGTATAAGCTGCGGCTCGTCGGTGTTTGTGTTTACCGAGCGAAATACTCCCGAAAATCCGCCTTTTGGGTCGTTATCAAACAGCAAATATCCCGAAATGTCAAACAGCTCTAAAAAAACCGCACCGCGCGCGTTGGGAAATTCGGAGAGCTTTGCCGCAATATCGGAGTAGGACAGAGCGTTTTCTTTTGTTTCGTCCTGTTCTATCACAGCGTACACGGCGTCTTTGGAGAATTGACCGTATATATCACCGTTTCCGGTGTTGAAAAGCACCGATATCAAAAACGTACACAGGAAAAACGTACACGCAAAGAATGCGATTATCGTCCCGCTTTTGTTAAATAATTGACGCGGTATGCGGGAACCGAACCCAAGTCGGTTTTTACGGGCATATTTTGGCATACCTATTTTTCCTCCTTTACCGCGGCTATCGGCGGTTTGCGCTTTAATCTTATCGTGATCGGCACAAGCGAGAATATCACCGCGATCACGGCGGCAAGCGATATCAGCAGCGCCGCTCCGGCCGTGCGGAATATAATTATCGCCGTAATCGCGCTTATAAACGCCGTCAGCACCGTACCCGCGCCGACCCGCAGTATAATATCCGAAAGCTTAGCCCCGCACATCATATGTATAAGCAGTTCTTCGGCGTTATTCCGTACAAATTCCAGCATTGCCTGGATAAGGCAGAGCAGCGCCATCGCCGAGATAATGGACGACACTATAAATATCGGGATATTTACCTGATTTATCGTACCGTCTATTATAGCTTTCGTTTCGGCAAACGACGCGAAGAGATAAGGATACGTCCCGAGCTTTTCGGCATACTCGTTTATTTTTCTAAGCTCGGACTTGTCCTCGGTATAAATTAAAGTGGCAGGGTAATCAAACCCGTTTTCTTCCATAAATGAAAGGCTTTTTACCGGTATGTATTTTTCATAGTAAATCGGCAGCGGTCTGCTGCTTTCCCCGCCGGGCAGCATCATCGACGAATTTTGATCTATAAAGCCCACTATCTCGTATTTTCCCTCGTACATGTCGCCGAGCTTATATTCTCCGAGATAATCCCCGCTCATTATCATAGGGGTATTTTGTAGCGTACTTGTACCGTATTCCTCCTCGGTGAAAAACCTACCCTCCACTAGCTTTAACTCAAACAGCTCAAAAAAGTTCTTTGTCACAAATTCTACGCCGTCAAGCTCGTTTTCCTGATCGACGTCGTATGTATTGATGAACGAGTATCCCTCGGTATGGAAATTTTCCGCTATGAAATGATCCACCTGCATTTTCATAAGCCATTCCTCCGCGCCGCCGCTCCTGCCGTGCTCGGTGTATACCTCCGTTAAATTTTTGCCGTAATAATTGTCGGAGATGTCATATTCTTTGATAGCCGTGTCGCAGCGCTGGTATTCTCCTACAGTAATGCTCACCGTGCCTATCACGATAAACGCCAGCAGCGACTGTATAACCAGCAGTATGTAAAATTTAAGCTCTTGTCTGATATCGGATATTATGATCTTTAACATATCATTCTCTCCTTATCATGACTATCTGTTCGCCCGAATATTTAACGCTTTGTATATAAGCGGTGATAACTCCGACCGTGGTAAAAAACGCCGTTGAGATAAAGCCCGCCATAGGCTCCATACTTCCGAGATAAAACGACAGTCCGGTAAATTTTGTCGCTATATACGTCAGCAAAAAGCCGGCGGCAGTACCGGTAAAGCAGACTGTTAAAGTATTTATAAACACCAGCCGTTTTATATCCGACGGACTTGCTCCGCATATCCTCCTTGCGGCGATCTCCCGGCGTTTGGCTCTCAGCCATGAGCTTATAAATACGCCGGAATTAACGGTCATCAATAGCCCCACAAGCAGTATGACGGTTATCTCTATCGCGTTGTCGGTAAAGCCGTGCTCCTGCTCCGCGACTTCGCTGAGCGATTTTTCGGTATAGCGTACCGAGCTGTTTTGGCTTTTAATATCATTAAGAAATCCGGATATCTCTTCCGCCGCGCCGTCCATTATAAGCGTCAGCCCTTGAAATTTCACACCGCTGTTCTTTAATACCGCTGTATTGCAAATATAATCCGCGCCGGTAAGTCCGGAATAGATATTATAGCCTGTTATTTTTGCGTCGTTTCCCATAAAGCTGATCACCGGGACATTATCTACAAGCATGGAATACGGCATGTACTGCGGCTTTATTATCATCTGCGGCGTATCGCTGCCGGTGTCTATATCGGCAAAAACTCCGCTGTACGAGCCGTTAAAGAGAACATATCCGATATTTCCGCCCATATCCAGCAGCACCGTGCCCTTTGTTTTAGTATAGGACAACAGCTTTTCCACATCGGAATAGCAAAGCGAGTTTTCCTCCGTCGCCTGCTGGCGTATCACTATATACTTTGCTCTGTCGGAAAACTGACCGTATATATCCGAATAGCCGTAGTTTATGATTAGCGACATCAAAACCGTACACAGGAAAAACGTAGCTGCAAAAAACACGATAACGCTCCCGCTTTTATTGAATAATTGTCTGATAACGATCACTTCCTTTAGGCTTTGATCTTAATTATAATCGTATTTATTTTTATTTCAATAGCTTTTTCGTGTTGTCTGACACGCAAAATGCAAAAAGTGGGAAATCACGGGAAACCCCGAAAAAAATAGTTACCGGCACGGTTTAAGCCGCTGTTTATGCGGTTTAAGCCGTTTTTATTTGAGTTTATTTGGAATGGATTTTGCAAATCGGTTGTCAAAGAAATCAGGGCATTTTTACCCTGATTTTTTGTTTTATATTTCATTTTGTCAATGTTAAAAAATAATGTTAAAAAGCGTTTTAATGCCGTTAAATGGCTTTATAATGCGTTTTAAGAGTGGTTTTATATTTTAGGGATTATTTATATTATTTTACAAATTTTACAATCTTTAGCAAGGAACTCACGGAACAAAAAATGAAAAGTCACGGAACTACTTCCGCGATTAAATTTTTTAAGCGTAAAAAGTGAATATTGTCACATTCAATCAAACTAAAAATTTAGTTTCATATAAATTGTTTTGCGACTTCTATAGCTGTTTTTTCTTCTAAAGAAATAGAAAGCGATTTTGTTTTACGTGGCTTATAAACATAGTTGTTTTCTATCTTTTCAAGTAGCTTTTTATAGGCAATATCCACAGCATATTTGCATTCATTATATACTGACGATTTCATCAGAGTATCATAATATATTTTAGCTCTTTTTACATCAATTTTAATCAGAATATCTCCATAACTAATATAGTCAGACAAATTTGTTCCTTTTGTGCATTTTATGCGTAATTTAGTTTCATTAAGAGCCTGATCAAACATATACTCATTTTCATATAAATTTGCCGTCACCAAATGAAGATGCCATTCCGAATATAAAGGGTTATTAGCAGGAACGGACCAGTATTTCTCAAAATATTTTATGGCGAGCTTCCGATAGAAAGCAGCTTGGCGGCTATAAGCTATAGCAACAGCTAATATATCAAGCGATTTATCTGATTCTCCATACTTTTGAATAATAATTTGATTTATTATGCGTCGTTCCATAGATGTAGTGGCTTCTGTTTCAAAAGCTAACCCTATTGCCTGATATTCCTTGGAGTATTTGTAATCTACACATTTGAGTTTATCTAAAACAAATTGTAAAACACTTTGATCAATTTCCATAGTCAAGTTTTTTGCGTCTTCACTCTGCGTCATTCTTGTCCTCCAGCTTTCCTATGACCTTGCCACAGCTCCGGCACTCATCGTCATCCTTAAATACTATATCGCGGTACTTGTCGTTATATGAGATAAGACGATCGCCGCCGTACTCTTTTATATAACCCTCTCCATTGAGTATAAATATACCTACATCACCGATACGGAGCTGCTCATCGGCGACGACTAATACAATGTCGCCGTTAAGATAATCCGGCTCCATTGAGTCTCCTGATACACGCAGTGCATAATCTGCTCGACGAGTCAGATCGGTAGACGGTACCTCAAGCTTAACACTATAGCCGCTGGTGAGATACTCTCCCGTACCAGCACTAACAGCCTCTTCCGGGTAATCAAGATAAATATATTCTTTTACATCATTTTCCGGCATTAAAACGGTGTTATCGGTATGTTTTAACGGCGTTATAGTAGCATTTTTATGCCTGTCCGCCTGTTCTGCCAGAGCGGCCGCTCGTTCGCGTATTATGATTTTAGAAATATCATCCACACTGTTATAATCCGACAAAAGAGATAGCTCGTCTTCAGATAATGAACAACCAGGCTTTCCCAGCACTAAATAATCAAGGCTGATATTTAGCTTTTCGCATACCACCAACACTTTTTTAATGGTAGGAATATTTTCCGACCATTTTCTAATGCTGCTTTTCGGAAATCCGCACATACGCTCTATTTCGGTTAATGTCAAGCCGCGTTTTTGTGCTATTTCCTTTAGATTTTGTACAATATCCATAAAAATACCTCTGCCTTTTTGTCGTAAATTTTTACGATTATTTATTGACAATCGTAAAAATTTACGATATAATTAACTTGGTGAATGGATAAGGCATAGTTATCCGTACCACTATTATAACAGACTGGGGTTGATTAGTCAATCCCCGGCAAAATCACATTTTCAGAAAGGAAGAATGAAATGGAAAAATATTACTTTACATACGGAACGGACTCTAAATATCCGTTTTGTGGAGGATGGACGATTATTTTTGCACCAACCTTAAAGTCGGCGATTCAAGTGTTCAAGGCATATCATCCAAACAGAGCCGAAAGCGACTGTATCAACTGCAGTGACTATTATTCGGCTAAGCAATTTGAAAGCACCGAGATGTATAAAAACGGCAATTTTGGCGCTAAATGTCATGAAATCATCGGACAGTTATCAGATGCCATAAAGGGGGTAGCAGAATATGACCTGCGGAGAAAACATTAAGCGTATGCGCGAAGAACACAGCCTATCTCAAAGTGAGGTGGCCGAAAAGATCGGTGTTGCTGCATCGGCAGTATGCGGTTGGGAGCGCGGTAACAAACGCCCTACGCTCGAAAATCTCTGCTGCTTGGCTGACCTTTTTCTTTGCAGCACAGATGAGTTGCTTGGAAGGAAGGTGATCTGATGAACCTGGAGCAAAAGAAAAAGATAATCAATGCATATTTCAAATCTCACGGCGGTTTTCCAAAAGGCGCGGTATCAATTGATGCCAACGAGTCAACGGTAGGGAATGTAATGGTAAACGGCACATGGATAGGTACGTTTGATTTTGAAAAACGCGATTTTATAGATACAAATTAAGCCGAAACGGGCAACCCGAAGATTGCCCGTCCGCAGGGAATGACCACCCTGCGCTGATGATGGTAGGTCGGAAAAGAGGTGATCAAAATGACCCTCAAGAAATTCCGTAAGGCCACACTAAAATATGTAATAGCGTGGTATAAGGAACTTACAAGGCTCGTAAAAGCCGATAAAAAGGCACAAAAAATAGAGCCTGAGATCAAGCGAAAGCTAATTGCCACAGCCCAATCGCTTAATCTCTACATTCAAGAAGAATTCTCGAACGGCTCTGATTAAAGTATATCAGAGCAGACGCACTTTGTCAAGGGATGGAGGTGATTTTTTGGAAATACTCAAGGTAGCAGATGCCGCAAGGCTCCGGGGGTGTAGCGAAAGGTACATAAGGAAATTAATATCAGACGGAAAACTTAATGCTGTACAGTTGCCTAACGCTGCTAATAATCGACTGGAATATGGCATCTCGATAGAAGACCTTGACGAAAGATCACAAAAACGCTACTACGCCGAGCAGCGCAAGGAACTGGGATTGCCGGCAGAAGATAAGCGCACTAAACCACAGTCCGAAAAACGACCGCTCGAAAGCTATACCGACGATGAAAGGCGGCAAATAGTCACTTGGACGCGAATCCTGTCCTCGTGGGAGGATCTAAGAAACCGGGATAAGCGACCGAAATCCGAGATAGATGCATTGTTTTTATCGGTTATGCAGCTGCAGCACCCGGAGCTTAAGATAAGCCGAGATATCCTGTACCGCAAATATACAGCATATAAAAATGGTGATATCTCCGGGCTTATCGATAAGCGGGGCGGCGGAAATAAAGGTCAAACGGCAATAAAACCACACATTTTAGATGCGTTTTTGTATTTTTACCTTGATGAACGACGGCTGCCGATCTCGCGGTGCTACGAGCTGATGAAAGAGTGGGCAGCGGAATTCTACCCGGATGATGTGCCGAGCATACCGTCGGAACGATCATTTAGACGTCAAGCCGAAAAGCTGCCGGCGGCCGTTATATCATTAATGAGATACGGTGAAAAGGATCTCGCCGACCATTATATACCTTATATAGAGCGTATGTATGATGACCTGCAGGCTAACGATGTCTGGGTGGCAGACAACCATACATTTGACTTTATTACCTACTGTGAAAGCACTCAGAAAGTCCACCGTATGTATCTGACGGCGTTTATCGACGCTAAATCTGGTGTAATGGTCGGTTGGAATTTGACCGAGCAGCCCGATTCACACAGTACGATGCTCGCTTTCAGGCACGGGATATTACGGTTCGGAGTACCGCGCTCGGTGTATTTTGATAACGGCTCGGAATTTCTGACGCACGACATCGGCGGACGCGGGCACAGAACGCGCAAGACATGGAACAAGGACGATATCCCGCCCACTATCTTGGAGCTGCTGGGCGTCGAGATGCACAACGCTATTGTACGAAACGCAAAGGCAAAGCCGATAGAGCGTACATTCGGCACGTTTAAGAATCATATAAGCCGCATGATAGAAACATTCTGCGGCGGCACTATTCTTGAGCGTCCCGAGTCGCTCAAATGGAAGCTGAAGCACGGCGTTATTCCGGAAGACGATCAGATAAGGACGGCGCTCAATACCCTTATAGACGGCGACTATAACGTATCCCCCTACGGAGGAAAAGAACGAAAATACAAGGGCATGACGCGCATTGAGGTCTGGAACGAGTCGATAATGTCCGCCAAATTCCGCGTCGCGGGAGAAGCCGATCTGTCGCTGCTGCTTGCGAGAACTACTAGATACCAGAAAATCAAGCGCAACGGCGTATATGTGGAGATCGCAGGCGAAAAGCTGTGGTACAGCGCACCCGACGCATGGAAGTATCAGGGTCAGGAAGTATATGTACGCTATGACCCGGCTAACCACGAAAGCGTCCGCATCTATGATAAAGACACCGATGAGTATCGATTCACATGGACGTTGTCAATGGATATGGAAATCGACTATATCACAGATGATAAAGACGAGATAGCGGCGGCAGAAAAGAAGATCCGCGCGGTAACAAAATCTATACATGATTACGCCAAAGGTCTTACCGCATCGCTCACAGCGGAGCAGGCTATAGACTTCTTGACGGCAAGCCTACAGCGAGCTGAGCGAGGGCTTGACAGCTTTGAGATCAAAAAACCGTCAAAATTTGAGCCGGTTATATCTGACAGGCTCAAAGAAAACAATCCGCAAATAGCGGATATAAAAGAAATTACGATCGATTATGAGCGCATAAACAACAACGCGCTCAAGCGTAAGAAAGGATGATAAAATGATGACCCCTGAAGAAAGAAAATCAAAACTGCTCGAGCAATTTGCCGAGCTTGCCGCCGAGCTTGGCAGTAACGCCAAAGCAGCGCAGCGCATCGGCATATCCGCCCCGGTCGTATCGCAGATAAAGAGCGGTACATATCCCGGCAACATAGAAGCGCAGCTTGATAAGCTGGCAGCATACTTTGACGCTAAGTCAGGCAGTAATGAGATTTTTGAGGAAATAAGCTATGCGCCTACATCTATATCCGAGCAGATCTATCAGGCGATAAAAAACTGTCAGATCAAGGGCGGCGTGGCGATAGCCACCGGGGACAGCGGGATCGGCAAGACCAAAGCGGTGCAAAAATATCATGCTGATAATCCGCTGACAAGCGTTGTAATCACCATAAACCCGTGTTTCAAGTCTGCTAAAGCGGTAGTTAAGCTGATAGCTGCGGAATTAAATATTCCGGTAATGCAGTCTACCGATGATCTATGGATAGCGATAGCTCAAAAGCTGCATGACGGTATGGTTATAATTATCGACGAGGGACAGCTGCTCACCTTTGCGGGTATAGAAACAGTCAGGTCGCTGGCGGACTATTTTGCCGCTAAAGGTCAGACGCTTGGAGTCGCGTTTGTCGGGGACAGCGGGATCGAGGAAAAATTTGAGGGCAAAACACGCCGAAATTACCGACAAATAAATAACCGCAAATGGCTTTCGCCACGATTTACAACAGCAGATATAACGGCACAGGACATCAAAATGCTGTTTCCGATGCTCGTAAGTGCAAGTATGAGCAAAGAACTGGAATTTTTGCATAAGGTCGCTCAGACCGAGGCAGGTATAAGAGGGGCGGTGCGAATGTTTTCGCAGGCTTACGACAACGATGATTACACTCTCTCCGGCTTAGCGGCAATGGCTAAGTCGATGAGGATAGATATGCGGGCGATGGTAAGAAAATGAGATTACACACCAAAAAGCCCACCATTAAGCAATCGGCTTTCCTGCGAAAGCATGGGATCAACGCTGAAAAATGGCTTGTAGCTAAGGACAACGCTAAGTACATTATGATAATCCGCCGCGATACGGCGAGAAGAATTAAAATTGAAAAGGATGGTTGAATTATGAGACGATTTATTAATACTATACTGGCTATTGTGACGGCGTTTATCGCCGGGATTATGACATTATCAATTGTGGAACTGGTCACAGATTACGCATCTAAGCGTGTAGAATATCATATAGGCGGAGAGGTGTTGATACTTCCGCTGATGGCGATCCTGTTATACATAGGATACTTGATAGCCAAATTCTATTTTTACTTTATCGCATCTGAGCGGTTCTACAAGCAGGGCTATAAAGACGCTAAGAGCGGCAAAAATCCCAGAGAATAACGCACGGGGGGGATTTTCCCCCATGCTTAATGTCGCCGAGGACGGTCACAAGCCCGTGAAAAGACAGAGTGAGCATAAGGAGGATGATATGGATAAATGCTGCTTACCCGGAATGACTATCAAGCCGGACGGGATAAACGAACTTGATCCGTGCAAATATGAGGTAACAGAGATCCACCGGAATGTAACGGTTGAGATCCTACGCTGCCAAAAATGCGGACACATGGAAATATCTTGGTATCGTCAGGAGGATACCGAGGATGAGATCATAAAGGGAGATGATAACTTCAATGAGGATTATTGAGCGTATAAAGATGTGGTTTACGCCGCATAAACACTGCCGTCACTGCTGTCTTATATGCAGATATTACAAATATTGCAAACAGGAGGTGTTTTCCGATAAAAAGTGATCTCAGCAAACACGATATAAAAGATATAGATATATATGCAAATGAAGACAGCGCGGCGATGGCGCGAATATGCAGCACTTGTAAAAACAAAGTGGTAACAAACGGGGTACCAAGCTGTCCATATAACCTTATACCGATAATAGGTATAGGCTGCTATCGCAGACGTACATATTTCTGAGGCGCTCCGCCTCAGCGTAATGCAGCTCCGAAATGGAACGGTCGCAAGCCCGTATAAATGCAGAGCGGAAAAATAACAGGAGGTAAAAAACTATGCTTAAAAGCAAACGTCTTACATCAAAGCGCGGTATAACGCTGCCGAAAGATCTATGTGAGTATGTTGGACTATCAGGCGGAGAAGCGGTTGATATAACTGCACAAAGCGACGGCAGCGTAATTATTCGCAAGCATACTCCGGTATGCCGCTTTTGCGGCGATCGCTCATCGGCGCAGACCTATCACGGGATAGATATCTGTCCGTCTTGCGCCGATAAGCTCAGAAGCGAGGTGATAAAATGACAGTAACCGCCCAAGAAATAAGCAGCAAGATAGCTCAGATCAAGGATATAGTCCGTCAGAAGGAAGAGCTTAACGCAAAATACAAGGAGCTGGAGGCGTTTTTCCTGCGGCTCGGCAGTGACAAATTACAAAATTCAAAACGCAAAACACAAATATTCGAGGACGACTACGGACGCACCGTCGCGTACACCGAGGCAAAAAGCGTTAAGATCATAAGCCCCGCTGTCCTTCATCAGCTGCTGGGAGATGCGTATGATGATTTTGTAAAAGAGGAAAATGAGACTAAATACACGTTCAAGAACAAGGAGCTTGAGCGCGTTTTCGGCGGTGTTTATTCCGCCGTTCCGGATGTACCCGCAAATCGGCTTACCCTTGATGAGTTTTTCGAGCAGCTGCCGTGTGATGCAGTCGCAAAGCAAGCTTTACGCAAAAAGCTAAAAGGCGCGTCGTTTGCGACCGACACAAAAAGCCTAATATCTATCGGAGGGTTTGATGAGGACGACGCTGCGGATTATGCGTACTTGTTCGCCGAATCGCTTATATGGGATAGATTTATGACCGTGGCAAAGATCGTCGGCAGCGTAACGGAGATGTCGGATACCAAAGATATCATCCGTGCAATCAACAGCGCTATAGCGGTATCTGATACTACTAAAATAACCGTATAGGAGGTAACGCAATGGATATAAAGCAAAAACGGCAGCACATCTATTCTCTCGGCCGCAAGTGTGGGCTCGTGGAGGACGGCGACAAACGCGATAATTTACACAGCTTTGTTTTCCAGCTTACCGCATGCACATCTATATCCGAGCTTGACGATGCACAGGCCGATATTGTTATAAAGCAGCTGCGTCGTAATCTCAAAGCTATAACGCCGGATGTCAAAGCGTATATCAGTCGAGGACAGTCCGCAAAGATATTCCAGCTGATGTATGAACTGGCAGAAATCTCGCCGTCTGATGTTCCGATAAGAGAGAGGCTCTGCGGCGTTATACAGCGTGAGCTTGGTATCAAGGTAGATCCTGCACAGGACATTTTTCGGGGTTTTAGTGCCGCTCAGGGTTCGCGCCTTATAGATGCAATTAAGCGCTATATACGTGCTGCTAAACGTAAAGCAGAGAGGGCATGACAATGAACAAGCTCGACCTTATACAGCCGGAGTATCTTTCCGGGGCACAAAGAGAGTTATGTGATACTATAGGTATAGAGGCATATCGAAAATTAGTATCAGTCTTTGGCGGCGAACGGCTCGCGGTGGCAAAGCTTACGTCACTGTTCCCACAATCAGTACGTGTTAAGATCATAAGCGCAAACCTTGATAATCCCGATGTCCTTAAATGTATAGACGCAACGGAAAAGGAAATAGAACGCATCAGACTCGGCCTTAGATAGTCAAATTCAGGCGTGACATAGTTACTACAATAGTAACTGTGTCACGCCTTTATCTTTTGCGCTGAAAATGATACAATGAAATTACACTAAAAATAGTATATCAAAATTCCGCTTAACAAAGGCATTTGAAAGGGTTTTTATATGGATATCTGGGAAGTATTATCAAACATATACAGCTTTGTATTGACTGCCGCGATCGGCGTTATAGGCTTTTTTCTGAAACGCACCTACGGAGAGGTAGATAAGTGCGTTAAAAAAGACGAGCTTGCCCACTATGCCGAAATCACCAAAGAAAACCGCAACGACATAAAATCGCTTAACAAGGAATATGCGACTAAGGCGGAAGTTGCCGAGATAAAACGGACGATCGAAAAGATAGATACCGCCATAGATGAAATAAATCAGACCACCGTCAAAAACTCCGAGTTTGTACGTCTTATGACGCGGCTGGAAACGAAAATAGATAATCTGAGCGAGAGGAGATATGCAGATGGACATTAAAAATCAAATGAAAAAGAACAAATTTATAAGAAACAATGGCGCGGTCATACGTGCGATAAATATACTCCGTGTTGATTATGTCAACCTCTATGATGTCGCTGCGGCACTTGAGCCGCAGTTGACATCTGCCGAGGTACAGGACAGCGTAAACTATCTGCTAGAATCCGGATATATCCGTCTGGTCAAAATACGCTCCCAGCAGCCGGTCGAGTGTATCGGAGATGATTTTGAGCAGCTTGCCGCTAAGCTGACCGCAAAGGGCATACAGCTTATATGCGGTGCGATAGAGGACAGCTGCGTCGACCTGTAAAGGAGGAGCAATGAAAAGGAAAAACCGCAAGCGCGGAAAGATAGACCTCCTTCCGGCCGATATCCGCGAATCAGTGGATATGATGATAAACAATCCGGCTGAATACCGATACAGCGATATAGTGGACTATATCAAAGCAAACGGATTTGAAGTATCCAAGTCGTCAGTAGCAAGGTATGCACAATCGCTTAATGCGTCGCTTGAGCGTGTTATGCTGATCTCGGAAAATTTCCGGTTGATAAATGAGGAAATGGCAAAGTATCCGGATCTTGATGTATCAGAGGCGCTTGCCAGACTTGCAAATCACAGAGTGCTTGAGGCGCTGCAAAACATGACCGATGAGGATCTTGCAGCAGCGTCACCGGAAAAACTTATTAACGCTGTGCCGGCACTCATAAGAGCGGCAACGTACAAGCGAGATGTAGAGGTAAAGGCTAAATCGGCTATGGCTGCGGCGTATGATGTGTTTAAGTCGGACATTTTTGACGCGCTCGCCGCCGACGATCCGCAACTGTATAATCAGCTCGCAAGCTACATCAAGCGAAAGCAAGAGGAGGATAGTCAATGATATATGTCCTACGAGTGCGCGCGGGCGATGAACAAGCTATAATGTATGCTTTGCGGGATAAAGGCTATACGGTATACTGTCCGAGGGAAGAATACACCTACCGTAAAGGCGGCAAGTGGCACAAAGATATCCGCACACTTTTTAACGGTTACATATTTATAGATCTTCCATGTGTTGATGGCAGCAACTACTATGAAATAAAATCAGTACATGGTGTCGGGCATTTTGTCAGCAGAACGTCTTGCCTGTCGCCCACCGAAGCCGAATATATAACCGGTATGTGCCGTAATGACATACTGTCTATATCAACAGGACATATAGAAAACGGCAATTTAAGGCTGGATACAGGCTACTTAAAGCAGTATGAACACAAGATAATCAAGTACAGCAGACGGCAGCATAAGGCGGTAGTAGAGATCACACTATACGGTGAACCTTATCGCATTACCTGTACCGTCGATATACAAGCATAATAACTATGGCGTTGGTTGATCCGCTCCCCGCCGGAACGATTATGTAAATAGGAAAAATCATCTGATTTAAGCTAAATCGGAATGGCGAAGCATACCCTTGCGCTCAAGGTGCGGGGATATACCCGTTTAATTCCGTTTTAATCGGCGTTTTAAGCGTTTTAATTAATATAGGCGGATAATTTCTTTAATTTGAAAAACACGGGCGTAAAAAGGGCTGTTTTTGGGCTCTTTTTTTGATGGAGGAGATCATAATATGAAACCGCGCAAGAAAAAGGCATTAAAAAATATAGCGGCAAATATGCAAGCTGCTGATAATAGACAGTCAGATGAGCGTTTTAACGCCATTCAAAGCATCGTCGACAGCTGCTTAAACATACAAAATATATCTAAGCGGCAAAAAGCGATAAACGACATAGTATCTCGATCCGCTGAGGTTAGGCAGCTGCTTGATGATAATCCCGACTTGATAAGATCAGAGATAGAGCAGGCGTTATATCGAGCGGCAACGGGGTATATTGCGACCGAAACCAAAATCAAGATCGCAAACGGACGAAGAACGACCGAAACGGTCACAAAACATATCCCGCCAAATCAAGCAGCGATAGAATTCTATCTGACAAATCGCTCCGGCGGCGAATACAGCAAGAACCCTGCTGTAAAATCCGATGACGGCGAGGGCAGGCTTAACGAGATTTTGGAGGCGCTGCGTAATGTTAAATAAACTGATATTCACAAAAAAGCAGCGCGAGCTGATGTTATTGTTAAAATCAGGTAAGCTGCACCGTCTTAATCTGCTTGAGGGGTCTGTGCGCAGCGGCAAGACGTGGATATCGCTTATACTCTGGGCGGCATGGGTGTCGCAGCGTCCGACGGATCACGCCTATATGATGTGTGCAAAGACGCTTCAAACGCTCAAGCGCAACTGCCTAATGCCGTTGCAGGACTTGGTAGGAATAAATCATTTTACATTTTCACTGTCCACCAAAGAGGGCAAATTATTCGGGCGGAAGATACTCCTTGAGGGAGCTAACGACGAGCGCAGCGAGAATAAGATTCGAGGTCTTACGCTCGGCGGTGCGTACTGCGACGAGCTGACGCTATTCCCGCAGCCGTTTTTTGCTATGCTGCTGTCCCGATTATCCGTTTCGGGGGCAAAGCTTATCGCGACCACTAACCCCGATGTTCCTACACACTGGTTGAAAAAAGAGTATATCGACAAAAAAGAGGTCGATATGCTTACAATCAAATTTTTGATCGATGACAATACGACGCTGCCCAAAGATTATATTGCAAGCATCAAAAAGGAATACACCGGAGTGTTTTATGAGCGTTTTATACGCGGTTGCTGGGTAGCAGCTCAAGGCGTTTGTTATCCTCAATTTGCCGACGATCCAGCAAGATATATTATCGATACGCCTCCTGATGACATAATGTTTGTCACGATAGGGGGCGACTTTGGCGGCAATAATTCCGCTCACACCCTTAACGCTACCGGATATTTACGAGGATTTAAGTCCATCGTTACGCTGGATGAATATTACCGCAAGGAAACTATTACGCCGCAACAGCTTGAAACCGATTTTTGTAATTTTATTGAGGGTGTCTGCCGACGGTGGAAATGTACAGATGTATACTTGGACAGCGCAGAGCAGCTGCTTATCAAAGGCGTGCGGCTTGCCGCTCAAAAGCGCGGCATTAAAGTAATCATACATAACGCCCGTAAAGGATCTATAAACGGCCGTATATTGTTTTATAACCGCCTTATTGCTGCCGATAGATACAAAATAGTGTCATGTTGCAAGCATACGATAGAGGCATTTCAGACAGCCATATGGACGCCTGATACGACCGTCGAAAAAAGGCTTGATGACGGCAGCATTAACATCGACAGCTTAGACGCACAGGAATACAGCACCGAAAAATATATGAGCAGGCTCATTGACGCGGAAAGGAGATCATAATGTCTATATACAGCGATATAAAAACTGCGATGCCGAATGTGCCGATCGTTGATATATCTGATTATTATATCAATGAAATAGAGCCGGCAAAGCGGATATATCAAGGCAATCCGCCGTGGAAACGCATCTCGGTATTGGGACTAAAGAAAAAGCACCGCCACAGAGCGCAGATGAATATGGCAAAGGTCATATGCGATAAAATGGCAACCATGACCTTTTCCGAGCAATGCAACATATCTGTCAGCGACGAGCAGTATAACAAGATCGTTACCGATGCGCTGGAGAATAATCAATTCTGGGCGAAATTCCCCGAATTCCTTTCGCGTGCTTATGCGCTTGGCGGTGGAGTCCTCAAAGTGTACATAGACAATTCCGAAATATGTATAGATTATGTGAATGCAGATAGGTTCTTCCCGACGCGGTGGAACAGCAGCGGTATTCTCGACGGCGTATTTTGCAGCACATTTGTCCAAAACGGCAAGTATTACAATCTATTTGAATACCACACTATGACGTCAGACGGAGTAAAAGTCCGCAACATCTTATATTGCTCTGATACCGATGATAACATCGGGTCTGTCGTTCCGATCAGCGAGCTGCGCAAGGACATAGCTGCGGAAGTGCTGTTTAAGGGCGTTAAAAGCCCGTTATTTGTGTATTTTAAGCCTGCTGTCGGCAACAACAAAGATTTTGATGTACCGCTCGGACTGTCTATCTTTGAAAATGCCGTAGATACTCTGCGCGAAATAGACACGGTATTTGACAGTTTGGAACGGGAATTTGTCCTCGGAAAAAAGAGGCTTATAGTCCCTGCGGAAACGCTGAGAAACACCTATGACGACGAGGGCAACGAGGTCAAGTATTTTGATACCGAGGATGAGGCATTCCAAGCGCTGAACATTGAGGACAGTCAAAAGCTGGCTATTATCGATAATACTATCACGCTGCGTGTGGCAGAACACTCGGAGGCATTGAAAAATCTGCTCAATATTCTATCCGCACAAATAGGATTTTCTCCCGGAACATTGTCGTTTGACGGTTCTTCCGGCGTTAAGACCGCGACCGAGGTAGCCGCCGATGAAAAGGACACGCTGCGCACGGTTCAGAACAATAAAAATATCGTAACCGAGGTAATAGAGGGCTTGTGCAACGCGATAATCGGCTGTTATCAGGCGATAACCAAAAATCAGACCGATTACACGGTATCCGTGGTATGGCAGGATAATATCATCGGTGACGATAACACACGCATTGACAATAACATTAAGCTGGTACAGGCCGGTCTTAAGTCGAAACTTCGAGCGATAGCCGACGCGCAGAATATCGATGACGAGGCAGCGGCAAAAGAGCTTAAAGCTATCATCAATGAGCAGGACATAAACGGTATAGACGATATGTTCGGCGGTGACGGTGATGAATAAGCTGCAATCGTTTGAGCTTAGCAAAGGTATAACCGACCTTATAATCGGTATGGAAACCGACCTTATCGCAAACATAGCCGCCTATTTGGCAGCCGGAAAGATAGACGAGCCTACCGCGCAGTGGAAAATAAAGAAGCTGGCGGAGCTTGGCAAGCTTACTAAAGCAAACGTAAAAACCATTGCCGAGTACGCAAAAGGTGCGCCGGAGCTGCTGGACGTTACCTTGAAAAGAGCGGCGGTAAATGCTATAAAGGAATTTCAGCCGGGATATAAGCGGCTTGTAGAAGAGGGCTTAGTTGAAAACAGACGCACACCGCCCGCTATGTCCGAGGGCGTAAAAAGAGTGCTGACATCGCTCAAAAAGCAAGCCCGCAAGGATCTTAACCTTGTCAATACAAGGATGCGCATAGAAGCTAAAAACGCCGCTATGAAGGTCATCAACCGTACAGCCGAGCGAGCGGAAAAGCAAGAGTACATAGATATGCTCAATAAAGCGGCGGGTAAGGTCGTGACAGGAGTTGAAGCTCGCCAAGCAGCCTTGCGGGAATGTATAGCCGAAATGACCGAGAAAGGCATACCGGCATTTACCGACAGCGCAGGACGCAAGTGGACGCCCGAAGCATATGTTAATATGTGCATACGCTCCACCGTCAACAATGTCACCGCCGAAACGCAGTTTGCCAAGATGGACGATTACGATCTCGATCTGATAGAGGTCAGCAGCCATAACGGTGCGCGTCCTCTGTGTGCTAAAGATCAGGGCAAGATATTCAGCCGCAAAAACCGCTCCGGATATACAACGGATCTGAACGGCAAAAGAGTGCGGTTCTATTCATGGCGCAGCTCGTCCTACGGCAAGCCCGATGGTATTCTGGGGATTAACTGCGGACATCATATCACGCCGTTTTTACCCGGTATAAGCGTACAGACCTATTTCCCTTATGACGAGGAAGAAAATGCCGCCCAGTATAAAAAGATACAGGAGCAGCGTCGGCTCGAACGCGAAGTGAGAAAGTCAAAGCGCGAGTGCAGCTCTCTCGCTGCACTTGATGATAAAGAGGGATTTGATAAGGCGGCGTATAAGCTCAAGCAGAAAGAGCAGCGGCTAAAGCAATACTGTAACGATAACGGACTGACTTACCACTCAGACCGCACCGCCACGCCCGGATACGGACGGAGCGAGGCAAGTAAGGTAACGGCGGGGTATAAGAGGGCGCTGGAAAGAGAAGAACAACGTTTACTTCAAGAAAAGCTTGACAATGAAAAAAATATTGCTATACTTAAAGATAAGATAGATAACAAAGAACTTCCCTTGAAAATCAATTATGAAAAGCAAGCAAGACACATTAAGGGTAAAGGTTATATTGAAGGTAGGAGTTATCTTTTAATTTCCGAAGAACAGGCTCAGATCATTATAAATCAAAAAAGTGCTACTGGCAATGTTCATATATCCAAAAATGGGCAGATAAAAGAAGCCATAGAAGTTGAGGATGATATTGGTGTATTAGTAAACAAAACTACATTAGCTGAAACCAAGACTAATCGTGCTACAATTCACTATTCAAAAACTGGCACGCATTTAGTACCCGCAAAAAGGAGGAAAAAATGATTAATTTAGAAGATTTTTTATTTAAGCATGTCATTGTTACGGATATAGACGGCATTGTTTACAAAGGCTTGGTTGATTTTCACGAAACGCCATACGAAAATGAAAGTGACGAAGACAGCATAGGAATTTTGACAAACGAAGCTGATAAAGAGGGAGTGGAGCTTTATCAGTCTGAAATTGTATCTATAGAAGTTTACGAACCGTAATAGGTTAACAATATGTCCTCTTTCTAAGAGCTTTTTGGATTAAAACAAGTTGAAAAACGTCCTCCTCGAGGGCGTTTTTTATATGCAAAAAATTGAAAGGAAGGTCAAACCTATGGAAAACGAAAACGTATCCATTACCGCTGATGAAACGGCAGCGGCAACCGCAGAAACACCGACTGAAGAAAAGCAGCCGGAAAACGCCGATGAAACCAAGCCCGCAGAAAGCACTAAGTCAGAGCCTGCGGCAGAAAGCAAATCGGAGTCTGAGGATAAAACGGCTGCGTCCGAACCCGAACAGCCACAGGCAGCAGCCGAGGAAAAGCAGCCGGAGCGATTCGATAAGACCGAAAACGCCGAAAAGCTCACCGAGCTTGAGGGCAAGGTGCACGCTCTGGCGGCGGGTATCAAGTCAGACTGCCTTGATGACGTTATCGCGCTGGCAAAAACAAAGGTAAATGCCGAAACGACTATCGAATCGGCAATAGACGCAATAGTCGAAAAGTATCCGCAGTTTAAGGACAATGCTGTTGAGATAGCGGTAACGACGGCGGCTCACACATCCAACGACAGCGCGGTCGCGCTTGACGAGGCTAAGGTCAACAGGATAATGGGCATTAAGTAAGCCCGGAAAGGAACAAAATATGCCAAATACAATTACCCCTTTTAAGAAGTACATCAACAAGCTGGATACCGTCTATGTACAGGCGGCAGCGACGTCGGTGCTGGACGCGGATCCCGAAACCGTCATCATGGGTCAGAACGCGGGAGAATTTCTTATCCCTATGATGACCATGGACGGGCTTGCCGATTATGATCGCGGCACAGGATATGCAAGCGGCAATGTGTCTATCGCCTATCAGACCAAGAAGTGCGGCTATGATCGCGGCAGAAAATTTGACGTTGACGCTATGGACGACGAGGAAACTGCCGGTATAGCGTTCGGAAAGCTTGCAGGCGAATTTGTCCGCACCAGAGCTACCCCAGAAATGGACGCATACCGCCTTGCGACTTATGCGGGTATGGACGGGATACTCACCGAACAAGCAAAACTCACCACCGGCGAAGAGGTGCTGGCGGCACTTATCGCCGCTGTCAACGCACAGGACGAGGCGGAGGTAAATCACGAGGGCAAGGTGCTGTTTATCACTCCTACCCTGCTCACGTTAGCCAAAAACGTGAAAACCACCGTATCAAAAGCGATACTTGAAAGGTTCTCCGAAATAAAGGAAGTACCTCAGCCGAGATTTTACACCGCTATCGAGCTGCTTGACGGTAAAAGCGGTGACGAGCTGGCGGGCGGCTATAAACCCGCAGATGGAGCTAACCCCATTAACTTCTTCATCATCAATAAGGACGCTGTTATCCAGTTCGGCAAACACACGGTCAACAAGATCATCTCTCCCGACGCAAACCAGACATCGGACGGGTATATGTTCTTTTACCGCGCGTACAGCATAGCGGAGATCTACGACAACAAGCGTAAAGGTCTGTACTGCCACATATCGCCGTCGGCTCAAGTGCCTACTGAGCTTAAAAACGGATACGGAAAATCAGTGAGTGATCTTATCGCCGATAACGTTAAAATCAGCGCAGACGGCAGCGTAACCGGCAATATCAAAAAAGTGACGGATTATACCGGGTTCTCCGGCGTTAAAGCGGAGCAGAGCGGTCATTATCTTCCCGTAGTCCTTGATAGCAGATACAGCGGTAAGACGATCTCTTGTCAGCGCGACAGCGACGATCCTAAAACATCTACCGATCTGGAATGGGTATTGCGTATTCCGTCGTCAAGCACTAAGTTCACGTTCAAGGCAGATGATGAAATCATCCTGACGCTTAATTTTGAACGTGCAACTCTCGAATAAGGAAGATTAAAATGACGGTTACACCCGAATATTTCCGCAGAAATTTTGATGGCAGCTTCGACGGCTCGGACGATGAGCTGTCAAAGCTGTTAGAATTATCGGTTATATCTGCGGATAATTACTGCGCGGGTAATATAACCCGTAATTTTGACCGATGCAGCGCAAGGCAGCAGGAGCTAATTAAAAAAGCTGTATGCTATCAGACCGAGTGGATCATATCAAACGGCGGCATTGATTGCCTTGATGACAACGGTATTGCGAGTGCTGCGCTCGGCAGTTTTAGCTACACTTCCGCTGCCGCAAATTCCTCATCCGGAAGCGCAAGCAACACAATAAAGCTATGCCAAACAGCATATACGCTGCTGCTCAATGCCGGAATGATATACCGAGGGACGGTGGTCGTATGCTAAAGCCGCTGCCGCGCAGGCTGCTTATCCATAGCTGTACTATAGTTCGTTTAGGCAAACCTGACAAATGGGGCGATCGTGCGGAAAAAGACCGTACCGATTTAAGTGTTATCCGTATAGAAACTACCGATGAGCGGACACAGGACAAGCAAAACACCGCGAAAACAAAAAGCGCGGTGTTATATTATGATTGCGTGTTATCCAAGCCTGCGGGGTATACGTTTCGGCTAGGCGACAGGGTTACATTTGAGGGTAAGGATTACAACATACAGAAAATACGGCGGTTTGATACCAACAAGCCGCACCATTACGAGGTGGAGCTGATGCGGTGAAAGTAAAAATAACATTGGATCGCGTTGCCGTTAGAAAAAAGCTTGAGGAAAAAGCCGAGGATGCGCTGGAGTTAATGATAGATCAGGTACTTAAGGACTGTAATGATTACGCTCCTAAAGATACAGGTGATTTGATAAAATCCAGCTACAATTTTTCCGAGGTAACTGACAGCAGGATGGTAATGCGCTGGAGCACGCCTTATGCTCGGCGGCTCTATTATGGTATATCTCCGTCCGGTAAGCCGTATAAATACTCTCATGACCATAACCCCAACGCCACCAAAATGTGGGCACATAAAGCCTCAAAGCAAAAAGGTGAACAGTGGCGCAGACGGTTCCAAACTTTGATGAAAGGAGGCAAATAATGCCGCAGGAGACAGCGATAGATATAATCCTACAGCTTATATCCGATAACTTAGGATACGAGGTAAAAATAGCTCCGCTGCCTCCGGGCGGTGGAATATCTATGCAGATCCAGCCCGGCAGAAATGACGGATCTACTCTTGACAAACAGCGTCAAAGCAGAACGCTGACAATGCTTTTCCTTGCAAAAGACCGCGACCAGCAAGCCGCATATACGCAGCTTTGCAGCATAGGCAATCTACTGTCAAAGACCGCAGATTTTCCTACGAGCGATGATGTACAAATATTATCAGCGGCAGTGTCAACGGAAACGGGTCTGGTAGATAAGGTCGGCGACCAATGGATCTATTCCATGGTTATCGACGTTAAAATAGCGTTTTAAGAGCCAATTAAGGAGGTTAAAATATGGCAAAAACAATGCCTAAAGTAGCAAACGCTGAGCTTAACAGCGAGATACTCGCAGAGCTTAACGTTAAGCCTGACGCAGAAGAAGGCGAATATGCCGATCTTAGGCAGGCGTTTAAGTCTATCGCAATGGCGATAAACGAGGTGATATATAACGCCACCTACTTATCCGACGGCGGATTTGGCAGCTCTACGGTGGTCGGTGCTGCCCCTACCGTTACGGTAACGGGCGATTTTATCAAGGGCGACACTGTATGTGAGTATCTGGATTCTATCCAGTATGAGATAGGCGCAAAACGTGTCACCGACATCAAACTCACCCGCAATGGTAACGTTGTTACCTGTCCTGTCACTCTGACCGGCATAGCCATTAGTGGCGGTGAAAGTACCGCGCCGAACGCCGTCACGCTTACAATAGCGTTTAACGGCAAGCCGACGGTAAGTAAAGCGTCTGAGGCTGTAGCGTTAAAAGCATCACAGCCGATGATATCAACGGTCGAAAGCGAAAAAACAACGACAAAAAAGTAAGAATAAGGGACTGTTAATAGCAGCCCCTTCAGGCTGTAGAAAAAGTATTCAAAAGCCGGAAGGAAAGAGGAGTATGAGGGGAAAACCATCAGGGTTTTCACCCTCATTAGTGATAAGTGCCGCTCGTAGAGCGGCAAAAATTGGCGAGTATGTTTTGCATACTTGCCAATTTTTTGGTCAGCTTGTCGAAAAATCCGACCGCAGGGATGTTTTTCGACAAGCTGAAGGGGCTGTTAATAGCAGCCCCTTATAATAATTGAAAGGAAAATATAGGAATGGCATATCAGGTATCACGGAGCAAACATATAAAGGATGTGTTGGAGCTGTGCGATGAAGACGGCAATGTAGTACAGACTCTTGATATAGACATCGACGCAGACGTAATATGCACTCAATACCGCAAGCGTCAGATCGAGATCATAAACGCCGAACGGCAGCTCAAGGAAGTACAGCGCAACGGCCTACAGTCGGATATAGACGCGGCGTTTTTTGCTTACAGTAACGCGGTGAAAGAAATATTCCTGCTCGTTTTCGGCGAAGAAAACACTAAAATCATAATTGATTTTTACAATGGGCAATATATAGAAATGTCGGTGCAGCTTGTGCCTTATATCTATAATGTGATAGCTCCGGCATTAGAAGACGCGCTCAAAAGGCGCAAAGCACAGGTCAAAAGCGCATACAAGCGCAAATTTTAATGGATAGCAGCTACAGCATTAGCCGTCCCTGCCCCCGCAGTATCAATGTCGGGGGCAAAAATTATGCGATAAATTTGTCCTTTGACCGCGTGCTGGAGGCTGTCAAGCTGTTATCTGGCGAGGAGTTTGATCAAGAGAGCGCGCTGGATATACTGTATGACTGGTTTGTCGCCGACAATCGCAAAGCGTCTATGGCGGAGCGGATTGATGTTGTAAACGAAATAATCAGCAAACTTATTAATTTTGATAAGTCCGCAGAAAGTGACGACGAACATGATACTATCAGTTACTCACAGGACGCGCCTTATATATACGCGGCGTTTTTACAGGCATACGGGATAGACCTTTTCAAGGAACAGGGCTATATGCAATGGTGGTGTTTTTTGTCGTTGCTTAAAGCTTTGCCGGAGGATACTCGGCTTATGCAGATAGTAGAAATACGCTCTACTCCCGTTCCACCGCCTAACAAGCATAACGGCAAGTATATCGAGAAATTGACCAAGCTCAAGACGATTTACGCAATACGCGATCATGTTAATCCTCAAAAGGCGGAGGAGGGCTGGAACAAGCTGTTTGCGATTTTGGAGCAAAAAGCAAACGAGTAAGCGTGAGGAGGTGATATATTATAGCAGACGGAAATGTAGAATATGAGCTGCGAGCTGATTATTCTAACTTTGATAAGGATCTGGATAAAGCCGAAGAAAAAATTCGCAAATCCTTTGAAAAAGCGAACGCAGATATCCAAAAGGACAGCAGCAGCACTCAAAAAAAGATAGCCGATGATGCGGAAGAGCAATCCGACAGAATAGCGGAAAACGATAAAGCTAATAAACAGTCAATGACAAAGGTCGCCAAGACTGAGGCTCAAAAGGTGGCTGACGCGAACAAGCAAGCTGCCGATGAGATCGTTAAAGTAGTGGACGGAGCAGCAAAAAACATCGAGGAAAAGGCTCAAGGCTTAGGCTCTAAGGTGTCCTCCACAATGGCTGCTGTCGGTAAAAAAGCCGCTGCAGGTATCGGTGCAGGCGTTGCCGCTGCGGCAGGCGGTGTTGCCGTTGTGGGTACCGCAGCCGTGAATGCGGCTAACGATCTGGACAAAGCGACTAATCAGCTGTCGGCATCTCTCGGGCTGTCAAAGGCTGATGCCGAAAAGTATAAGGATACGATAACCGCGATTTACGGCAATAATTTTGGCGAGTCGTTTGAGGACATAGCTAATAATATATCACTTATCAAACAGCAAATGCGCGGGCTGTCAGACGCAGATATACAGCCTGTGATAGAAGCTGCTTATATGATGTCCGATGTCTATGATATGGATATTGCCGAGGGTATACGAGGTGCAAACGCCCTTGTAAATCAGTTTGGGATCTCCGCCAAAGAGGCGTATAACCTCATGGCTCAGGGTGCTGAAAACGGGCTTAACCAAAACGGCGACCTTGCGGATCAGCTGTCTGAGTACAGCACATTTTATGCTGATATGGGCTTTTCCGCCGAGCAAGCTCTTTCAATGATGATATCCGGCGCGAAAAGCGGTGCCTATCAGATAGATTTCTTAAACGATGCCTTCAAAGAATTTTCTATCCGTGCAAAGGACGGCTCTACTACCACAGCAGAGGGCTTAAATGCTCTTGGGCTTGATGCCGAAAAACTGACGGCGGAATTTGCGGCAGGCGGCGACCGGGCATATAAAGCTTTTCAGCTTGTTAATGCTCAGCTTGCAGCTTGCGATGATGACGTAGTCCAAAATGCTGCAGGTGTAGCCCTCTATGGTACTAAGTGGGAGGATCT